>CANJNX010000075.1 GCA_947475495.1 Comamonadaceae bacterium
ACTGCCACTTCCTGCATTTGGAAGTGAACTTTTTCATCGGCCAGCACCGCTTGCACATCACCGGCCAGCGTGGGCATCCAGTGCAGCTTGAGCGGCTTGAGGTCATCAGCGGTCAGAACAGCGATGACGCCGGGGATCTTGAGCGCGGCTTCTTTGTTGATGCGCTTGATGCGGGCATGCGCCACCGAGGCGCGCACGATATCCATGTGCACCATTCCGGGCAATTTGATGTCGTCGACATAGTTGCCCTTGCCTTGGATAAAGCGGGCGTCTTCTTTGCGCAGACGCGAAGCGCCCATGCCAGCGAGCGCGAGTTCGCGGGCTTCTACAGTTTGTACCGGTGCGTTCATGTGTTTCTCCGATCAAATAGAGGGGGGCTTAAGCCGCAACGGGCTCTTGCAATTTTTTGGCGGCGTACTGGACGGCTTTGATGATGTTTTGGTAACCCGTGCAACGGCACAGATTGCCCGACATCCCGTGGCGAATTTCGTCTTCGCTCGGATTGGGGTTCTCTTGCAAGAAGCGGTAGGCGCGCATCAGCATGCCCGGGGTGCAGAAACCGCATTGCAAGCCGTGCTCTTTGTAAAAGCCTTCTTGCACTGCGTGCAACACACCCTTGTTGGCCAGACCTTCGACAGTGAGCACTTCGGAGCCATCGCACTGCACGGCCAGGTGGGTGCAGGACTTGACCGATTGGCCGTCGACGTCCACGGTGCAAACGCCGCAGTGGCTGGTCTCGCAGCCGATGTGGGCGCCTGTGAGGTTGAGTTCTTCGCGCAAAAAGTGGATCAGCAGGGTGCGCGGCTCCACCGCTTTTTCTTCTTTCTTGCCGTTGACGGAAACGGTGATGAGTTTTTTAGACATACGTGTAATTCCTTTTTATGAGCAACGTGACCAGGCTTTGTTGAGAGCGCGTTTAACCATTTCTCCGGCCATCGCGGTTTTGTATTCCACATCACCGCGCAGGTCTTCGGCCGGATCGCACACCGCGATGGCGGCTGCCACGGCGGCTTGCACGTTGGCGGCATTGAAGGGCTTGTTTAGCAAAGCGGATTCAGCAGCGTTGGCGCGCAAAGCCGAGGGAGCCACATTGGTCAGGGCAATGCGCACATGGCTGACCTGGTCTCCTTTTTTGCGAAGAACGACTGCGCAGCCGGCGGTCGCCCAATCGCCCGTTTTACGCTTGAGTTTTTCGTAGGCATAGCCTGTGCCGTGTGCAAACGCGGGGACACGGATCTCGCACATGACTTCGTTCTCTTCGAGCTGGGTCATGTAGGTACCGAGGAAAAAGCCGTCGGCGGCTACGGTACGCCGGCCCTTGGGGCCTTCTAGAACAAAGGAGGCGTCGATGGCGATGGAGAGCGCGGGGTGGTCGTTGCCAGGGTCGCCGTGGGCAATGTCGCCGCCAATGGTGCCGCGGTTGCGCACCTGCGGGTCCGCAATCAACTTGGCCGCTTCGCACAGCAGTGGCACTTTGGCTTGCAAGATAGGGGACTTGATCAGGTCGTTTTCGACCGTCATTGCGCCAATCACCACGGTGGCGCCATCTTCACAAATGCCTTTGAGTTCGGGAATGCGGTTGATGTCAATCAAGTGCTCGGGTTGCGCAAAACGCAACTTCATCATCGGCAACAGGCTGTGCCCACCTGCCAACAATTTGGCTTCTGAACCGAGCTGTCCAAGCAAAGCAACAGCTTCGCCCACGGTTTTGGGCGCGTGGTATTCAAAACGCGGTGGAATCATGGTGGTCTCCTATGGCTTTATTGGGAAAACCATTTTGACCAAAATCAATTTCCGACTGAAGAGTCAGGTTATAGACTCGCCCGTCATCGGGTGGTCGATTTTGTTGCACGAAATGCCTGTTTAGGCGCATGAAGCGCGTAGGTCAAATTTTTTACTTAAAGCAACTAGGGAGTTACCCTGAGGCCCAAACAGTCAGTGAATACCCTTGGTTTTGCGGTTTAACTCAGACCCAGGGATTCACGCAAGCGGCTGACCGCAGTGCGCGAGACGGGAATGGGCTGGTTTTTTTTCCCTTTGAGAACGAGGTGGGTTTTGGTCCCTTCGCGCCCGAGCTCCTGAACCGCTTTCAAATTCACAATAAAGCGCCGATGCACGCGTTGGAACTGCGCCGGATCGAGTCGCAACTCGAGGTCTCCGATGCTCAGGTTGCAAAAGTGGAAACCCTCCGCCGTGAGCACGCGGGTGTAGTGGGCTTGGGACTCAAGGCACAAGACGTCTTGGGTGTCTACGAAAGACACTTTTTGGTTGGCAACCATCGGGATTCTTGAGAGCCGCATGTTCGGCGGTGCCAAGTCAAGACCTGCATCGGCTTGGCTGACAACCTGTGTCACGTCATAAAAGACCAAGACGAACCCCGTGGTTTCATTGTGTTCATTGCCCAGTCGGCTCACTTTGATGAGGAGAACTTGCTCTGGAATGTTGATGATCATCGTCATCGGCACAGCATTCGACATGGGGCAGCGTGAGGCTTCGTCGAGCAAAAAATTCACTTTCGGCTGTGATCTCGGGGGATGAAAAGAAGTCACCAATGCGCCAAAGGGTTGCTTCTCATCGACAGGCAAAACCTGCCGTGCAAAGTCGTTCATTGCCAGCACATTGCGCTGAGCGTCGAGATGAATCACCCCAACGTCAAACTTCTCGAAAAGGTAGAGACTCTGGTTGGGTACTATTTTTGTGTCCATACAGGCGTCCCGTTTCGGCCTTTAAAGTGATGCGACCACATCTTGGGCAATGGCTCCAAAAACACTCAAGCCATCGCGCCCCTTGACTTCGATGCGCACCGCGTTGCCCACTTGCAAAAAGTCGGTTTGTGTCTGTCCGTCTTGTTGGGTTTCCATCGCGCGTTTGTCCGCGATGCTGTGGTAGCCCTTGGGCCAGTCGGTCTGGCCGTTTTTCTCTACGCCGGGGCTGCGAACGGTGCCGCTTCCCACCAAAGAGCCTGCGCTGAGTTTGCGGTTGCGTGCCAGCGCAGCGATCAGTTCGCCAAAGTGGTGTGCCATGTCGTCACCCGTGTCGCTCAGACCGACCTTGCGACCGTTCAGGGTGGATTGCAATGTCAAATGCAAGCGACCATGCGACCATGCGTCACCGAGTTCGTCGGTGGTGACTGCCACCGGTCCAAAGGCGGTTCCGGCATCGTGTGCATTGGAAAGGCTGCGTGTCCAGTGGTTGGCAAGGAGTACGAGGCGAATGCCTTCAATGGCTTTATCAGGGGCGCAGCCTTGGGCGATGTCACTGGTCGCTACTGCCAACTCGGCGCTGAAATCTAAGCCGGCGTTTTCATCGGCGCAAACAAAAGCGTCTTGTGCGCCAAAAAAGCTGTCGCTGCTGGTTTGCGCGGGCAGCAAATCTTCGCTGGTGAAGCCGCCACCTCGGGCCCACTGAAACGCCCGGGGCAGCGGGGCCATGCATTGGGCGGGATTGAAGGCAAAGGCGTTGCGCAAGCGCCCGGCGTTGAGCAAATCGGAGAGGTCTTGCAATTGCGGACTGAGGTAGTTCCAGTCATCAAGCACCTGCTGCAGGCGGTTAGCGATATGGGTCGGGTACACGGCTTGCGTGAGGTCGCGCGATACGACAACAAGTTGTCCGTCGCGGCTTGCGTCTTGGTAGCTTGCAAATTTCATGGCTGAATTGTCGCTCCAAAAACGCCAGCCCACAGCGCCAAACCGGCAGCCTGTTCTTGGGCTGCAACAACCGGCTCGACTTGGGTGGGTTCTTCATTCAGACGCGCGCGGTGTTGAATTTGTCGCAGCGTGCGGTAGGCGCTGGCGGCGTGGGCGCCGATGGGTGCTGCGAGCAGTCCACAGTCTTGGGCGCGTTGCAGCAAGGCGATGTTGCCCACGTTGTCGAGCAATTCGGGGTGGCGGTGGCCTTCGCTCAAGACCAAAAACTGAACCGCAAATTCGATATCGACCATGCCGCCAGGGCTGTGCTTGACGTCAAATGCGGCGCCTTTGATGGGGTGGGCGCTGCGGACTTTTTCACGCATGGCAGCGATTTCATCGTGCAAGGCCACGCGGTCACGCTGCGAAGAAATCACCGCTTGGCGTACGGCGTCAAACCGCGCGTGGAGTTCGGGGCTGCCAAACACACAGCGCGCCCGCGTCATGGCCTGGTGCTCCCAGGTCCACGCCGTGTTCGAGCCGCGTTGCTGTTGGTAGTTGGCATAGGCGGTGAAGGTGGTCACCAATAGGCCTGAATTGCCGTTGGGGCGCAAGGCGGTGTCGATTTCATACACATCGCCTTCGCTGGTTTTCACGGTGAGCCAGTTGATGAGTTTGCGAACCAAGGCGGCGTAGACCTCCCCGGCGCGTTCGTCGTCATCGTCGTACACGAACACAATGTCAAGATCGCTGCCATAACCCAGTTCTTTGCCGCCGAGTTTGCCGTAGGCAATGATGGCAAAGCGGGGCGTTTCTGCATGGCGCGATTTCAGCCGCGTCCAACACCAGCGGGTGGTGATACGTAGCAGCACTTCGGCCAGTGCGCTTAAGTCGTCGGCCACTTGCTCAACGGTGATGCGGCCTTCCACATCGCGCGCCAAGGTGCGAAACACTTCGGCGTGGTGCGCACGGCGAATCAGGTTGAGCAAATTTTCTTCATCGTCTTCACCGCTGAGGGTGAGCGCAGCCAGGCGCCGCTCCATGTCGGATTCAAATACCGCGGCGTCAAACCGTTCGGCAACCATGGCGCTGCCAGCGAGCTCGTCAATCACACCGGGGTGTTTGAGCAAGTAGCGCGCGGGCCAGCGCGCCGCACCCAAGATGCGCAGCAAGCGTTCATGAACGCCCGGGCGCTCGACCAGCAAGGCCAGGTAACTTTCGCGGCGTAACAAGGGCTCAATCCAGTCCACCAAGCGCACCGCTGCTTCTTCGCTGGCGCTGCCATCGGCCACCCACTGCGCAGTGCGTTGAACCAATTTGAATAAGCGCAAGCGAGATTCATCGCGCAAAGCCAGCACCCGGGGGTGGGTGCGCCACAACGCAACACGGTCTTTGACGGCACCTTGCAGGAGTGCCAGCAGCGTGTCGATATCCAATGCCGAAGCGGGGGGAGTGTTGTCTTGGGTATTGCAGCCGTTGCAGGTTTTTGGCGGCCCGCCCAGCAAGGCGTCAAACTCTTGCGCTACCAACTCGCGGTGGGTATCGAGCTGCGCCAAAAAATCACTGGCGTGGGCAAAGCCCAGTGTCTGGGCAATCCAGCCCAGGTCGGCGTCATCGGTGGGCAGCAAGTGGGTTTGCTGGTCGTCTAGGTATTGAATGCGGTGTTCGACTTGGCGCAAAAACACATAGGCCTGCGCCAAGCCTTGCGCTGTGGGTGCGTCCATCAGTTCGGCTTGGACCAAGCGCTCCAGCGCGCTCAAGGTGGGTCGGGTGCGAAGTTCAGGAAACTGCCCGCCACGAACGACTTGCAAGAGTTGCACCGTGAACTCAATTTCACGGATGCCGCCGCGCGAAAGCTTGACATCGTTGTTGCGCTCGGGGTGGCCCGCGCTGCGCTTGGAGGCGTGGTCACGAATCTGGCGGTGCAGGATG
>CANJNX010000076.1 GCA_947475495.1 Comamonadaceae bacterium
ACCGGGCTGTGGGTCATGAAGTCCACCATTTCACGGGCTTCAGACCAGCTGTCGGCCATCACGGGCGCAACGATTTCCATGCCGTGTGCGTTGATCATCAAAGCCTTGGGGTTCATGACGATCTGAAATTCCACTTGCGGTGAAACCTGCGGCCCCACAGCGTCTGCCCAGCGCATGACTTGCTCTAAATGCTGAATGCGAAACACCTGTGTTTTCAAGCCAATGAATTTGGCACGCTTATGAAGTTGCAAATGAAAGCGAACCACCACACCGAAAAAGCCAGGGCCCGCACCTCTGGCCGACCAAAACAGCTCTGGATGTTCTGTGGGACTGGCATGCACTAATGTTCCATCGGCCAACACCACGTCGATGCCGATCACGTTTTGGCAACCCATGCCCAGATTGCGGCTGTTCCATCCAAAGCCACCTTGCAACAAGAAGCCGCCCATGCCTACGGTGTAGGCGTGAGCCATGGGAAAAAACAATTGGTGCTTGACCACATCGGCATTGAGTTCACCAGCCAGCACACCGGGACCGATGACAGCGGTTTTGTTTCTTGCGTTGATCTCAATGCTTTTTAACCGAGACAAGTCCAACATCAAGCCGCCATCGCGTATATGGTTTTGCGCCCAGCTGTGACCGCCCGAGCACATACCTATTTGCATACCGTCTTGCGCAGCTTGTCGCACGGCGGCCATGACTTCATACACATCATTGGCTTGCACCACGATCTCTGGCCTACGTCCCGGGTCGCGCACCGTGAAACTGGTGCCCAGCACCGCTTCTTCAAAACCTGCTTCGCCTTGCCTGAATACCCGCCCAATTGAATGACTTTGATGCATATAGTCTCCTTATGTTCATCACGCCTTGTCAGGGCCAAAGGTTTTGTAAATGTGCGGCAAGAGCTCGGCCAAATGGTTCATTTCTTGGGCACAGTGCACCAACAGTTCAGAAGCTTGTGTGGGGCTCAACGGATTGAAGTGCGCGGCAACACGACCCAACCATCGCCCCACGTTGTTGTCCATGCCGCGAGCGCACACGTTGTGGCCCCCCAACCAAAACCGAGATCGCATCTCGCAACCCCCATCTGTGGGACGCAGATGGTGAATCAACCAGCCGGTTTCCATGGGTGTGCCTGCGATGCCGCCGCGTGCGCAAATAGCCACTTCGCCTTGTTGCTTCAATCGATCTTCATCCAAACCCATGCTGGCGGGCGAGACAAAGCGGATGGTCAGGTTCAGTAATTCATGGCCCACATACTCGACCACACGCGATGTGCGCCCGATGTAATAGTTTAAAGCTGTGTGTCCATCGGCCCAGCCCACATGAATGTGTGCGCGTGGATGCCACAGCTTGTAGCGCTGTGCTTCGCTGCCATGCCAAGCAAACCACCAGTCCCACATGGCAGGTGTCACACCAGGCATCTGCGTCAACACAAAGACCTGTACCGAGCCATCGGGGCCTAAACCAAATCCCGTTTCAATAGGCCAGTACCCTGATGCATGCAATTCATTAGCGCGATCGACCAATGGAAAAAGTTCATGTGCTTGGCCACCCACCAGCAAAGCGTCTTTCACATGCTCAGCCAGTGGTGCCATGTCATCCCGATAAAACGCCGCATACGGACTGCTGTCCATGTCTGTAGCGCTGTAGCCCAAGTGCATTCCGTTTGGCATCTGCATGCTGGTTCTGTCCTGTTGAAAGTTTGTTGCAATTAATTATGTCGCTTGGCATAATTAATCAACAAGCTAGGGACTTCCCTAGTACGCATCCGTTAGAGTTCGTTTCTCATGACAAACCTCACAGCCAAGCGCAAACCAGGGCGCCCAGCACGCACCAACATGGATGCGAGTGCAGCCATTCGCACTTCCGCACTGAATGTGTTTGCGCAAAAAGGCTTTGACCGTGCCAGCATCGTTGAAATTGCGAATGCCTCAAATGTCGCCAAACCCTTGATCCATTACCACTACGCCACCAAAGAAGTGTTGTGGCAAGCGGCCGTCAGCCAAGCGCAGCAGGCCTTGATGGTCGAATTGATGTCCGTTCAGGGCTTGATGTTGAGCCTGAACCCGATGCAATCCATCGAATTACTGTCGAAAAAACTCATTGAATTTGCAGCCCACCATCCGCAGTTGGTGCGCATCGTGGTTGATGAAACGGGAAAGGGTGGTCCTCGGGCTGATTGGTTAGTTGAGCAATTTTTATTGCCCAGTTATTCCTTGTGCCAAGGTTTGATAGATCGGGTCAGCAAAGACTTGAAATTGGGCGCCCAAAAACCCAAGGCCGAACATGTGGTACCCACCGTTTTGGGCGTGATGAACTTTCCGTTTTTAGAGTCGCACGTCATCCAACGCGCCTACGGCAAGGATGTTTATTCGCCCACCTACCTCAAGCTCCAAGGCGAGGTTTTGCATAAGGTTTTGTTGTCGTTTTTTGTCGCCCTGCCACGCAAGGCTTGAGTTTTGAAGTGAGGGAAAACCGATGTGTTTGCCTAGCGCATGTGTCTTGGCGCTTCAGCGCACGTGCATCAACTCCGCGCCTAAAGTGCGAGCGATTACCGCATAGGCGACATCAGCCTGCGCTAAGGTCGCAAAGCAGCCGCTTTACTTTTGGACGTCCCCAATGCAGAGGTATTTAACCTCTATGTAGTCGTCCATGCCAAAGTGAGATCCTTCACGGCCTAGGCCCGATTGTTTTACGCCGCCAAATGGCACGTGTTCAGTCGCCAAGATGCCAACGTTAATTCCCACCATGCCGTATTCCAAGGCTAGTAGACGATTACTACTCCATCTAATTAAATCAAAGACAGCAATAAATGAATTGGATCCATATCCATTGATATAGGTCAGCTTATGAGATCCTGATTAGACAAACAATCATCTCACTCCACTTCGAGAAATATTCGGAGCGAGGCACACAAAATTATTTTTGCGCCTTTGATTGGAGTTTGTCTGCAAAGGATTTCAAAATGAAAACATCAAAGTCTCGAATTTCAAAGACTGTATTGTTAGCAATGATTGCATCGGCTTCTGCTTTATTGACTATAGGGGTGCACGCCCAAGATCAAACACGTGACCAAGTTCGTATCTATGGCTCGCAGTTGATGACGCAGCCAGAAATGAGTGCCTACCAAAACAAAATGCGAACATTAAAGACAAGCAAAGAAAAAGAGGCCTATCGTTTAGAGCATCACGCCTTAATGCAGCAGCGCGCCATTGAAAAAGGAATGACGCTTCCTGAGTCACCTACTGGACCAGGCCCAGCATCACAGGGGAATTCCGTCGGTGGTGGCGCAAAAGGGAAAGGTCCTGCAGGCAAGTAGTCATCATTGAAGATATTTCAAAGGTGGCGTCACGAGATGCCACCTTTACACTGACCCACAGCTATATTTTTTTTTGCCCAACAAACCCGACCAAGGCTGACATACCGCTATGGCCAACGCCTTCATCGACTTCATGCATGTAAGTCCTGATATCTAATACTATGTAATCAGGGAACGATGTTAACAAGAGTTCCTCGTCGTACAAGTTTTCAAGAACACCTGGGCCGCCTGTTTTGAAATTCAATTGTTCTTTGCCATAACCCTGAATAATCAAGGTTCCGCCAGGTTTGAGGGAAATGTGTAATTTTTCAAACAACTTGCGCCGTGCGTCAGGGTCAGCGAACTGAAAAAAGATGCCTGCAATGGTGTCGTAGTAATTAGGCTTCCAGTCAAAGCTCTCCCAATCACTGCATATAAATTGGATCTTGACTGCATGCTTGGTTGCAAGTTTTTGAGCTTTAACCAGTGCAACCTCTGAGAAATCAAAAGCATCAACTTCGAAACCCTGCGAGGCCAACCAGACGCTATTGCGTCCTTCGCCATCCGCAATGCACAGCGCCCTGCCCTTGCACAGAAGCGGAGTTTTTTCAGCCAAATAGGTATTAGGTCGCTCGCCAAATAGATAACTTTCAGCTGAAAACCGCTCATTCCATCGGGCTAAGGGATTGGTGAAGTTTGTCATGGTGTGAGGAAGTGGATGTGGTGTCGACTAGATGAACCTGATCTTATGAGCGGGGATTGCAACTTGAACGTTTGCTTTTTTGATAACCCGTAAGAACACGTTTGACCAATTTCAAGGGGAAATTTCTGACTGCAGCAGGCAAAAAACCGGAAGTCTTGAATGAAAACGCGGCAGCCCATCGTGTGAAAGGTCTTACCCATGCGGTTGCTTCGATAAATTCTTTTTGCTGTTGGCTGTTCATGACTTTCTATTCACAATTCACTCTTAAATGGAAAAGTGGTGGCAATCCACCCTAAGTGCGCCAGGCGACTAATCCAGCAACTTGCTCCATCTGCCTACGTTGTAGACCTGCTGGTATCCATTTTTCATGAGTAATAGCTTGGCCAAGCCGCTACGAGTTCCGCTTGCACAGCACAAAACCACCGGAGTCGACTTGGGTATTTCAGCAAGTCGACTGCCTAGATCCGACAATGGGATGTTGACTGTTCCGGGCGCGCTTGCCATTGCAAATTCTCCTATCGACCGAACATCGACCAAGAGTGCACCTTTATTTCTCAATTCAGGCAGCATGGCAACCACACGTCTGGAATTCCACCACTTGTAACCGAACCAAAGTGCCAGTCCGATGAAGGGCCAGTATTGCTCTAAAGTTTTTTGAAAATCCATAAGTCTCATTCATTCGAAAGTGGGCAAGGTAGGTTTCGTCGTTGGCTTACCCGCTGCTAACCAGGCATCGAACCCTCCTGCAATCGAGCTTACTTTGAGATAGCCCATGGCTTGCAATTGCACAGCGGCGAGTGCTGCGCGCCCACTGGTTTTGCAATAAAGCAATATATTAATATCGCGTGCAGCAAGTTCCGGACTGCTGCTCATCTTGAATTCAAGCAGGCCACGCGACATGTGCACAGCGCCCGGCAGATGGCCTGCCGCGTATTCTTCTGCTTCGCGAACGTCGATGAGGACGTCTGCACCGCGTATCACCTCTTCAGCCTGGGTTATTGGAATTTCATTTGTGTGTGATTTGGCTTGTGCCACGAGGTCATGTGCAGATTTCATAAAATTTTTCTTAAATAAAGGCTATCAATGAAGATGCTCGCAAGCACATCCTGCTATTTCGGATGGAGAAAACCGTCAAACGCTGCAGCTTTCTTTGCCGTCAGTATTCAATAAATGGCTGGCCATTTCGGAGAATTTATTGATCAGTGAGTTTCGAAAATTCACATCCATCACCTGCTCAGACAGCGCCTGGGTCATGCACAGCATCCATTCATCTCGAACGCCTGCGCCTATTGCATAGGGTGCATGCCGCATTCTCAATCGGGGGTGACCTTTCTTTGCGACATACAGACCAGGGCCACCAAACCAGCCTGATAAAAATTCAAATAGGGCTAATTCAGCCCCTACAAGACTTTGAGGGTGTAATTTGCGCACGGAGTAGGCCTCGGGCAGTTCATCCATAAGTTCGTAAAAGCGATGCACTAATGTGCGAATGGCTGTTTCACCGCCAAGCTTTTCGTAGGGCGTCATTGAAGTGG
>CANJNX010000077.1 GCA_947475495.1 Comamonadaceae bacterium
GCCGGCATTCCCCCCAAACGCGACTTTCCCATGAAGGAGTCTTATGAAGGGGTTCACCGCAAACGCCAAATTGATGTGGCCGTTCAACTCTTTGAAGCCATGGGCATCGATCGCGATGACAAAGTGCGCCGCACCGACTGGGTAATGCGCGGCTTTCGCCAATTTGACGCGCCGGTTTCCTTGGTTCTCACCTATGACAAGTACCTCGAGCCAGCCGCTATCAGCCAATTCGACTTGGGCGCTTTTTCCCACGCCATCGTTTTGGCAGCGTGGGAGAAGGGTTTAGGATGCGTGATCAACGGGCAAGGCATCATGCAGTCCAGTGTGGTGCGCGAGCATGCAGGGATCCCAGACGACCAAAACATCATGATTTGCATTGCGCTTGGGTATCCGGATGAGAGTTTTGTAGCCAACAGCGTGAAGTCGGTGCGCGCAGACAACGCCTCTTTTGTTCGCTATGTGGGCTTCGACGAAACGACAGGTACTTAGAAAAGAAAGATTCCTATGACCCCCGATTTACTTGAAACTTTTCAAGATGGCATTGCAACCCTGACCATCAACCGTCCCCAATCCCGAAACTCCCTGACCACGGAAATAATGAACGGTCTGTCAGAAGCGATGCCGCGCTTAGCCAATGACCCAGCGGTTCGCTTGGTCGTGCTGACAGGCGCAGGCGGTGCTTTTTGCGCCGGCGGAGATGTGAAAGGTTTTGTGAACAAAGAGGCGGGGTCTGCGAATTCTTTGCCTTTTGAACAAAATGTAAACCGCCTTCGCGCGAGCATGGAAGTCAGCCGTTGGCTGCATGAAATGCCCAAACCCACCTTAGCCGTTATCGCCGGCCCTGCTGCAGGCGCAGGCCTGTCATTGGCTTTGGCGTGCGACATGCGCATTGCCGCGGACGATGCCAAACTCACAACCGCCTTCTCCAAAATTGGGCTCTCCGGAGATTTTGGTGGCAGTTATTTTTTAAATCTATTGGTCGGTGCAGCCAAAGCCCGTGCGATGTACTTCACAGGCGAGGTGGTATTGGGAGCCCAAGCGGCTCAGATCGGCTTGGTGAACCGGTCGGTACCGAGCGATCAACTGGCCCAGGCAGCACACGCATGGGCGCTGGAGCTGGCAGCTTTACCTACATTGGCGATTGGTTATATGAAGCGCAACCTCAATGCAGGCTTGCGGGGTTCTTTGTCAGAGGTTTTAGACTTAGAAGCGATGCATATGATTCGAACGTTTGAAACCGAAGACCATAAGGCAGCGGCCATCGCCTTTGTCGAGAAAAAACCGCCGCGCTTTCTTGGCCATTGACACCAACCGCCTTCTCAGCAAGAATTTTTTACCCCACCCCTTTTGATAAGAAAGACACGCAATGACTGTTGTAGCACTCACTCCAGGATTTTCCAAAACACGCATGCAAGAGGTATTTGATCGGCAAGCGGCTACCGCCTTGCGACTGCGCAGTTCTAGCGCAGATGAGCGCATTGCAAAAATTCGCAAGCTGCGTGATGCAGTCATTGCCCATACGGAAGACTGTTACCGCGCTGCCTACGCTGACTTTAAAAAACCACCGGGCGAAGTCGATTTGGCGGAAATTTTGCCTATTTGCGTTGAAGCCAATGATGCCATTCGCAAGCTCAAAAAATGGATGAAGCCCACCCGCGTTTGGCCTACGCTCCTCACAGGCGGAACCCGCAGCCACGTGCAATACGTTCCGCGCGGACGCTGCCTGATCGTTGGACCTTTTAACTACCCCATCAATCTCACACTTGCACCGCTGGTGTCGGCAGTCGCCGCAGGCAACACCGCCATTTTGAAGCCATCAGAATTAACGCCCCACATGTCAGCCCTGATTGCAAAAATCGTCGGCGAGGTTTTTTCTGAAGATGAAGTCGCAATTTTTCAAGGGGAAGCCGATGTGGCCCAAGCCTTACAAGAGTTGCCGTTTGATCATATTTTCTTTACTGGCAGCCCCGCCATTGGAAAGCTCGTGATGGCCGCAGCCGCCAAAAACCTCACCAGCGTCACGCTCGAACTCGGCGGTAAAAGCCCGACCATTGTGGATGGCAGTGCCAACCTCAAACTGGCAGCCAAAAACATCATGTGGGCCAAGTTTGCCAATTCAGGGCAAACCTGCATCGCTCCTGACCACGTCTTTGTTCACGAAAGCGTCAAAGACCAGTGGGTTGACATTTGCCGTGAAGAACTGAAAAAGGCCTATGGCAACAGCTTGACTGACCAACAAAACAGCCCCCACTTAGCGCACATGGTCAACGCCCGCCATACCGGCCGCGTCAAAGCACTACTTGAAGATGCGACAGCGCACGGCGCGCGCTCGCTGACAGGCGGCGGTATGGGGGAGTCCGATTGCTTTATTCAGCCCACCCTCTTGGACCAGGTGCCAGACGCTGCGCGCGTGATGCAAGAAGAAATTTTTGGCCCCTTGCTACCTATCATTGGATATACGAATCTAGATGAAGTTATCGAGCGCATCAATGCAGGACCTAAACCTTTGGCTTTGTACATATACAGCAAAACCGAAAAACATATTGATGCGGTTTTAACCCAAACCGTCTCAGGCGGGGCTTGCGTTAACCACTCACTCATGCAGTTTTTGCAAGGCAACCTGCCTTTCGGTGGCGTCAACAATTCAGGCATTGGCAATGCACATGGCCATTACGGCTTTAAAGCCTTTAGCCACGAACGCGGCGTGGTTCGAACCCAGTTCTCTTTCGCAGCAACGCTGTTCTCTGCCGGCGAAGTTCCACCGATCATTCGAAAAATGATGCGTTCAGCTTTCAAAATTTTGTAAGTGGCATGAACGCACCCGTTGCGTTCATGTTTTTACTAATTTTTGGAATAAACGCAAAAAAAGCAATTACAGTATTGCTTTTGTAATGTCTTGTGGCATTTTGACGAATGTACTGTACTCGCCGCTTCACTCTTCTCCTGGCTCAGCTTCGGCCGCCGGCATTAAAAACTCACTTTAATGAGAAGGCCGTTCATGCTGTTTGATCATTGCGCCCAATGCCAACGGTGCTGCCACATCGAACCAGACTTTCCACCCCTCGAGGTTTCTTTAACCCAAGATGAAGCGCGGGTTTACGGCAGTATTTGCATTGAGAGCAGTTGCACACATTTGGGCGCACGGGGTTGCGATTTGGGGGATGCCAAGCCTGTCAGTTGCAAGCTTTACCCATTGTCCTTTGCGCCGAACTCAAGAACATTTCAATTTGATATCGAGTGCCCTCTGAAAGACCG
Source organism: Comamonadaceae bacterium (assembly GCA_947475495.1). GTDB lineage: Bacteria > Pseudomonadota > Gammaproteobacteria > Burkholderiales > Burkholderiaceae_C > Allorhodoferax. Next base: position 3,256 of record CANJNX010000077.1, read on the forward strand.
TTATTTCGAACAACTGTCGGACCCGAAAAGCGAAGCCTCGTTGCATCTTTTGAGCATGTCAAAAATCATCAAAAAATTAGAAAAAACGGATAGCGCATTTTTACTCAATAATTATGCAATTGATGTTGATTATTTCGAATTAGAAGCCGTCCCGCGCAATCCCTTCGAGCCCCCAAAATAGACATGGGTATGCAATTTACAGAAACCCAAGACCTCTCAGAGGGTCATGCGCATGACCAGGGCGAACCTGAAAAATTCGACCTCCAATACCAATCTTGGAATGCTGACAATCTGTGCGTTGAGAGCTACCACGAAGAAACCCTTTACTACACCTCGCGCTGGGATGCGTTGTGTCCTTATGTCAATGTATCCCCTGAGATGCTTGCTATGGCCCAAAAGCCATTCATTGTTTACGCCATCCCACCAGAGAGTCCTTACGGTGTTCCTATCAATGACAAATATGGATTGGTACACGCCGGCTCAGAAGCGTTTTGGACGGATGCGCGAAGAAGTCGAAAATTCAAAGAGCTAGATAAATTGTGTAAAGATTTAATAGCAACGACCAGCGTGATTTCCGGAAAGAACGTCAGCGTTGAAGATGTTTACGCGATGGGTGGTGAACACTTTGCTAACTATTACATTCACGACCAAGAGGTTGAAGGCTTTGTCGACTACATCCGTGGCCTTGATATTTTGCTGATTCAAGTGCATGCGCCCAATGGTGATTTGGTTCTCACCGATGTTTCCATTCTGCTGCCCGAGCGCAGCCAGGTTTACGGCAGTTTTTGCCAGTGGAACCGAGACTATAAAAACAAATCTCCAGGAATTTATGCCTGCCTGCTGGCATCGCGCTGGACCGCGAACAATGGATACCAATACTACAACCTGGGGCCGGTCGATGACTACGGCTACAAAGCACTTTTTGTGACCGACCACGAGCCGATTTTTGCTTTGGCACTGACCGATGCAAACCACCCTTTGGCTCTGGACACTACTTCACCCCTGCATACTGATTTCAAACCCGAGGTTTGGAATCAAATCCACCGCCACACCTGATCGCAACGCACCATGTCAACCCTTAAAAAGAAAATTCTGAAACACCTTAAAGAAGAGGTGTACTGCCATTTGGGCATTTCAAAGGTTCATGGAATCGGGGTGTTTGCGATTCGCAGTATCCCTAAAGGCGTCAACCCTATGAGAACATGGGGCGACGCCAAGGAAATTAAATTTACCCACAAAGAGCTCCAAGCAGTTCCTAAAAGTGTAAAAAAAGAACTCAAAATATTTTGCTACTACGACAAAGAAGTGATGGAGATCCCCGTTGTAGGGATGCACACCTTGAATATGGCGGTGTATCTCAACCACTCTAAAAAACCGAGTGTTAAATTCCTTAAAAACGGCCAACTTATTACTCTTCGGGCTATCAAATCAGGGGAAGAGTTGCTGCTGGACTACGACATTAGCTTTGGTGAAAAGCATTTTTTTGACTAATCGGTCGCCTTAGATTTTAGTAAGCCCAATGCAAACCCTGCACTTGCGCTTGCGCAGACCGGCAATTCCCGCTAAAGTAGAACAAGGGATCACAAAGTAGAAAGGTCAAAAACCTTCACTTTGAATTGACAGAAACCATGGTTTCAAGCCGTTTACTGATCACGATGACTGCCATTTGTTTAACTGGGTGCGCCAGTTATTCATCCAAGGCCATCGGCAGTCTAGACAATCAACACCCTGCCTTCCAGACGGTCGACTGTCAAAACGCGCGTGAAAATGCTTGGATTCACGAAGATTTAAAGCAAATCAAACTCGTTGCAGGCCCTTCATTACTGCTTTTCGCAGGCCCTATTTTGGCCATCCCCGTTCTCTTAGCCAACGTAGGTCTCAATACCGCCGATCATCTCAAGGCCAATGACATTAAATCGCTCTGTGGCGGCAAGGCTTTGACACCTGACGAACTCACGCAAAGCATTGTGATTGATACTGGCGTTGCAGCCGCGACTGGCTCTCTTCTGCCTAGCGCAACGGTGCTCGCAAGTAAACCTTAGGTTTGCTTGCCTGACGAATTGTCAGGGTGCAAAAGTTGCCAGGTATTGAAACTAAAGACTCAGCAAAGACAGTATTTACTTGATATTTGGCGGAGAGGGAGGGATTCGAACCCTCGGTAGGGTCGCCCCTACGCCTGATTTCGAGTCAGGTACATTCGACCACTCTGCCACCTCTCCTAGGTTTGCATCGCATTGGCGAAGTCTGAATTCTATCA
>CANJNX010000078.1 GCA_947475495.1 Comamonadaceae bacterium
CGTGTGGGCCGAGGAGTTGCGTGCTGCCCGTGGCGTCGCCAACCCACCGGCGGTAAGCCAAAAACCCAAAGTAGACCCGGAAGTTCGCGCTGCTGCCAATGCCGCCGTTCAAGAAGCCATCACCAAGCTAGAAGTGCAAACCTCCGAAGGCCACGGAAAAGCCAGCGCGGGCGCTGCCCAAGCGCTGCGTCACGCTCTCAAAGAATTTGGCAAAGCCATTGATTCCAAGATTGACGGCTTGGCCCATGCGGCGTTGGCTGCAGCCGGGGAGCTCGAAGGCTGGCAGCGCTGGCGTGCGGATCAACTTCGTGAAGAGTTGCTGATCAAAGCCGAAGGCTTGCTTAAACGCCCTGAAGGCCAAGCCATTGGCGGGCGAAAAATGCAAGACATGCTCCGCACCATGCGCGAGCAGTGGAAGCAAACCGACCAAGGCGGCTTACCAAACCATGCCCTGTGGAAACGCTTTGATGAAGCGTGCAACGAAGCGTACAAAGTGGTGGAGTCGTGGCTTGAAAAAATCAAAGCAGATGCCATTGAGCACCGCAAACAGCGCTTGGCGCTGATCGAAGAAGTCAATGCATGGGCTGAAGCGAATCGGACGGCCTTGGACGACGACTGGAAAGGCTTTAGCCGCATCCTGCACCAATTCGGTGACCGTTGGCGTGAAGCAGGCCACTTGGGTGAAAAAGCCTTTGCTGAATTGCAGCCTTTATGGAAAGCGGCTATTTCCCATGCAGCCGAGCCACTGGAGTCCATGCAGTCCAACAGTTTGAAACTGCGCCACGCCATGGTTGAGGAAGCCAAATTATTGGGCGAAGCGGCGGTATTGCGGATTGACGCGGTCAAGGCTTTGCAACAACGCTGGCAAGCGCAAGCGCATGCGGTGCCGATTGACCGACGGCAAGAGCAAAAGCTGTGGGATGCATTTAGAAAACCGATTGACGATGCGTTCCAACGCAAATCTGCAGAACGCGAAAAAGCCGAAGCCTCTTTAGGCGCACGTGACCGCGTGGTCTTGGAAGCCTCTAAAGCCTTGCAAGCCGCCAACGCAGCAGCGGATGCCCAAGCGATTCGCACTGCGATGGCTGCGCTCGAAGCCGCTTTGCATGGGCAAGCCCAAGCGCAGGCGGTGGTACAAGCAGCCGGCGCCCATGAAGAGCAAGCGCAGGCGCTGGTTCAAGCCCCCTTGCAAGCGGAAGTTCAAGATCCGGCAGAAGACGCTTTAACGGCTGTTGAATCCGCTGCTGAAACCTTACCCGAGGCTGCTTCCGAGGGCGCAGAAGCGCAAATCCCAGCCACTCCAGAAAAAGCAGCTCCCAAAGCCCCGCCTAAACCGGTGGTGGCCATGCGTGGCGATGATCGCCCTGGCATGAAAAAAGAAGTGCCTTCGGCGGATGCCGGGCGATTTGGCAAACCCGGTATGCGCCGCGATGCAGGGCGCAGCGACAACCGACCACCACGCCAAGATCGCAACGATCGTCCCGCGTTTGACCCCAAAAATGCGCCCCCACGTTTGGGCGATGCGGCCTTTCGAGCCCAGCGCGAAGCCTTAGACAACGCGCAGTTTGCGTTAAAGAAATTAGCGGCCCAAGCCCACGGAGAGGCGCTTACCCAATTGTTGACAGCGTGGGAAACCAAAAACGCTGCGGTTGTTCCCAGCGCTCAAGAACTGGGAAACCGGGTCAACGCGGCAACCCGCACGCTATGGGTGGCGGCCATTGGCGGCACCGCGCCTACCTTGGCCAAGCCGGTGTCAGCACAAGATGCCTTGTTGCGTTTGGAGATGGCCGCCGAGGTTCCAACCCCAGCGGACCACTTGGACGCGCGTCGGGCACTGCAACTCCAACTGCTGACCCGCCGAAATGACCCCGCTCCTCAACAAACCTGGGGCCACGATGCAGCAGTTGTTTTGAGCGCGCCCTATGGAGCGGAAGATGCGCGCCGGGTTCAAAACACACTGAAAGTCTTGCTCAAGCGCTAGCCGTTTTCTATGGATGCGGCAACGTAATCCGAGTGGCTTGCGTTGCCTGTGCGTCGGTTTCTTTTGCGATTTGAATTCGCAAAACCTCGGCGCGTCGCGGCGCAGCGCTCCCATCCCAGTCACTTAAAACCCAGCGACTGTGGGTTGCGTCTAATGCATGGTGGTCAGGGCGGTGGGTGTGCCCGTGAATCATGTGGTTTGTATTGTGTTCCTGAAGGATGTCGATCGCAGCAGCGGTATCGACATCTGCAAAAAAACCAGTGTGGGTCTTTTTTTTCGCTTCGCTTTGCATGCGCATTTCCCGGCCGATGGCCTGGCGTTGCACTAAAGGCTTTTGTAAAAAATCATGCTGCCACTGCGGGCTTCGAACCATCCCTCGAAATTCTAAATAGGCGGTGTCAGACAGGCAAAGCGCATCGCCATGGGTGAGCAACCACCGCACCGTGGGGGTTTGCAATACGGTGGGGTCTTCCATGCGGGTGGCGCCGCAGGCGGTCATGCAGGCCGAGCCCATCAGAAAGTCGCGGTTCCCACAAAGAATGTAAATGTCGATGGTTTGGCTGGCCTGCTTAAGAAGTGCAGCAACATGCGCTTCAAAGCTGCCGTTCTGATCCAGGCAGTCATCACCTACCCACACCTCAAAGAGGTCGCCTAATATGAATAGCGCTTGGGCGGGGGAGCTTTCTAGATAGCTTGCAAGTGCCACCAATGTTTGGGGCTCTTGGGCTTGCAGGTGCAAGTCAGAGATGAAATCTACGGTGACCCAATGGTCTTTGGTGCGTAGTTCCATCGCTGCAGGCGGAGTTGAATTACAGGGCGACTGCTTTTTCGATCACTACGTCTTCATTGGGGACGTCGTCATGGAAACCGCTGCGACCGGTTTTAACGCTTTTAATCTTGTCCACAATCTCTGTGCCCTCAACGACTTTGCCGAACACGGCATAACCCCAGCCTTGCGAGGTGGGGCCTGTGTGGTTTAAAAAATCGTTATCAGCGATATTGATGAAAAACTGTGAGGTGGCGGAATGGGGATCGCCGGTACGGGCCATCGCCAGCGTGTAGTTGTTGTTTTTGAGGCCATTGTTGGCTTCGTTGTCAATCGGGGCGCTGGTTTGCTTTTGTTTCATCCCTGGCTCCATGCCTCCGCCTTGGACCATAAAGCCCGGAATGATGCGGTGAAAGATTGTGTTGTCATAGTGACCGCTGGCCACATAGGCTAAAAAATTAGCCGTTGATTTAGGCGCATGCTCTTGGTCAAGTTCGATGGTGACGACACCATAACCGGCGATGTGGAGGGCTACTTTTGGATTGCTCATTTTTATTTGCTCAGGTTAACGGAAACAATAGTAATAGGCGTGCGGGGAACATTTTGAAACATGCCTTGGTTACCCACAGGTGCAGCTCGGATTTTGTCAACCACGTCCATGCCAGCGACCACTTTGCCAAACACGGTATAGCCATACCCATCGGGTTGCGGCGCATTTAAGCCTGGGTTGTTAACGACATTGATGAAAAACTGAGAGGTTGCGGAATTGGGGTCACTGGTTCGGGCCATGGCAATCGTGCCGACCTCATTTTTCAAACCGTTCATGGCCTCTAGAGCAACCGGCGCTCGGGTGGGTTTTTGCTTCATGTCCGCCGTGAACCCGCCACCTTGAACCATAAAACCGTCCATGACCCGGTGAAATACCGTGCCATCGTAGTGTTTGTCTTTGACGTAGCGTAAAAAATTGTCTACCGTTTTTGGCGCCTTGTTAGGGTAGACCTCGACCGTAAACTCCCCCAAGCTCGTTTTAAACAGGACCTGAGGCGCAGTTTGTGCCACGCCCATGAGCGCCCATAAAGACAGGCCAATGGAAGCGCAGAGCTTGAACTTCCAATTTCCTTGAAAGGCAAAATGCATTAAACGGTTCCTTCGTGAAAGATCTTCCATTCTTTGTTGGAACGGATCCAGTACTGGCGTTTGTTTTTACCGGACTTGTTCTCGCCGATGACTTCACCGAAGGTGACCACCATGGTCTCGGCAGTGTCTGCCCATTGCAAGTAAGAAAGGTCTTTGAGCTCAATGGTTTTGCCTTGTGACGCGGCCATCTCTGCTTTAAGTGCAGGCCCCCATTCTTTCAAGCTTTTTCCGTTGCTAGAGAAGTCAGGGGTGTAAAACGACAGGGCTTTGTTGGCGTCTCCCGAGGCTTTGGCGCTGCGCCAATCGTTGAGTGCACTTTCAAACGATTTGCCTTGGCTAGAGAGGCTTTTGGCAGGCTGCCAGTTGAGCTCCGAGGCAATGACCACAGGCGTGGTTCGGACCTTGACGGTACGGATGAGGTCGGTGATATCGGGGTTGGAGAGTACGACGCAGCCTTCGCTGGCACGCGGAGCCCTGGAGAACTGGTTGGGCGGCGTGCCGTGAAGCCAAATGCCGCCACCCGATTTGCCGCGCTTTTGATCGAGCATATTGGGGTAATTCAAGGGCAGGGCGCCTGCGCCATAAAACTCGCTCAGGCTTGCGCGATCGAGATGGCTGGTGATGTAGTAAACCCCCAGTGGAGTGCGCAAATCGCCTTCTTGGTTTTTAAGCACGCCAGCTTTTCCAACCGACATGTAATAGTCAGAGACCAGTCGCATCCCTGTGGGAGAGTTTTCAAATAAATACAAACGCGATTTAGAAGCGTCCACAGCGATTGCATTTTTGGTGCTGGGGGCTAACTTCAAAAATTGAGAGGGCACGAGGCCGTTCGTGGGACGCTCTTTGCTGCTTAAGACACGGCGTTGAGATTCATCTCTTAAATTATGGAGGGCGGTCGTGACGTCTGCGGTAATGGTGTCTGGAATATCACCAATTTTTTGAATCGCCCGCGAGCGCGAAGACAGAAGGTCGCCGTACACCAATTGGGCCAATTGGAAGTTCGGACGGTCTTGGACCAGCTTGGCGGCGCTTTGGATCGCTTCGTGGTTTTGACCGTTGGCGGTTAAGCGGTAAATGTCTAAGAGCCTGGCTTCAGCGTCGCGGTCTAAATTGACGGGTTCCGCGACTGGCGCTTGAACCATCTCTTTTGCCTTTTTCTTGCGCTTAGGCTTTTGGGTTTCTTTGGCTGAATTCTTGGCCGAAACGCTTGCTTTGCTTTTGTGTTTCTTGGGTTCTTCACTTTTAGCAAAGGACGCAAAGGGCAGGGCCAATGCAAGCACTAGCCCAAGCATGCGCGATGCATGCCAGGGTCGCTTTGAAATTTGCAGCCGCTCAGAATGCACGAGGCCGATGCTACTGCTCATACGTACCACGGAATTAGCCGCCTACCGTTTCACGAACAATTTGCCAGCGGTCACCCCGTTTGACGAGCTCCAATGTTTTGCGGCTTGACACGGCCAACTTATCCGCCCGGTAGTCTTGGCGAAACTTCACCGTGGCTTTGTCTGCGTTGACCTCGACTTTGAGGGCGTCTAACTTCACAGTGATCTTGGCTTTGCTTTCAATTCGAACGCGGCGGTCTTCTTCCCATTCTTTGCGGCTCATGGACCCGGGC
>CANJNX010000079.1 GCA_947475495.1 Comamonadaceae bacterium
CCAATGAAATTCGCAGGCACGTGCAACTTCATCCACCAACTTTTGAGCGCGGGCACCAGAGGCTGAATTTCATGGGCTTGGCGAACCAAGGTGTACCACAGCAAAAATCCAACCGCAGCACTGACCACCAACATCACAAATGCGCCGAGCGCACGCGTTTGGTATTGCGCCTCGAAGTAGAGGTAAAAAGCAGCCGTCATCCAGCAAAATAAAACGAAAACTTCGTACAAATTGCTCACGGGTATATGGCCAATGTCGGCGCCAAGCAAGTAGCTCTCGTACCACCGCACCATGGTTCCCACCAGGGCCAAGGTCACGGCAACCCATAGCAAGCGCGATGCAAGGACTTCAATGCCTTGGGCTTTGTCTTGGATGAATACACCCAACCAATAAAACGCCGTGCTGATAAAAAACAGCATGCTCATCCAAAGGATGGCCGATTGGCTTGATAAAAAATACTTCAATCCAAAGACCGTCTCCGCACGCCCTAAATCGCCCTGGTACAAAGCAATCGCGCCAAAGGAAAGAGCAGCGACCACCAGCATCAGGTTTTGCAAAGGCCGCCAAAACCAAGCCAGCGCAATGGCACTGGGTATCGCGGCCAGCAAGATGCCCTGTTCATAGACATCCATGGCAGCAAGGTAGCGCCCGAAAGTAAAAAGACCTGCGGCCAAAACCACCAAGGCAAACACCCAATCGCGCACCTTGCGCTTTGCAAAATAGCCGAGGTCCAATCGCTGCGTTTGAAAGCTTGCCTGTGACGGGTCTGAGAGGCTTGCCGGTGAAGAGGTTGACATGGTTTCAGTCCTTAAGGCCAAGTAATCGCAATTTCAAGTGTTCAAACTCGCGGTCCCCGTCCATGGTTTTACGGTTCGTAGAAAGAGCCACAGTGGCGGTGGTTGCGATAGCGTGCGAATCATTCGGCGTTGGGCTCAACCATACCCACAAGCGACGCTCGCGGATGTACAGCATCGCAAATACCCCAAATATTAAAAGGGCACAACCTAAATAAACCACCAGTTTTCCAGGCGCACGCGCCACTTGAAACACGCTCGCTTGCACCTGCGTAAAGTCCGCCAATTGCAAAACCAGCGGCGCGGGGTACAGCGGCACATCACTGAGGGCCAACACCGCCTGCGTCATAAATGCTTGGGTGTGTGCATCTGCCGCCATGGGTTGAAGGCCTGCTTTATCACGGGCGATTTGGGCTAACTCAAAGAGCGTTCCATTCAAAATGCGAATGAATACCTCACCCGCTTTGGCTCTTTCTGACTCGGGAACGTTAGCTTCTAAAAAATCAGAGACCGCTTGCAATCCTGCTACAGCAGGCAATGCACTAGATACATCAGCCGACTTGGGGCGGGCCGCAAAGAGGTTCAATGCACGGCCTGCAGAGGCTGAAAGCGCAGCTACCAACTCGGGCTGTTTGGGATCCACCGCTTGACGGGCATAGCGCTCAACCGCCTGCGCACGCAAACGGGGGTTTTGCAAAGCGCGCCACAGTCGCCAAAACTCATCCATGGAATCCTTCGCATCGGCAGGAATGCGAAGGTACTGAAACCGTTGCGCAGGGTTCTCACGCATGCCCAATAAAAAAACAGCCGCCCCATCGCCCATGTCAACAGGCAGCATGTAGTTGTTAAATTCTCGGGCTTGTCCTGCGGCATCGCGCAACTTATAACTGACGCTGGGCCCCACATTACGCAAGGCTTTGTTTTCATGGGTTTTGTTGGCTGCCCCCATGCGCGCTTGAAGTGCTTGGCGCAAGTCCACGGTACGGGTATCTGCACCCGACAAGCTGTCGCCCGCCATATTTTCTACATTGATCACGCGCAGGCCAGTGAATTCGACCGTCAATGCCTGCGCCTGTGACCCTGCCGTATTTTGAATTTGGGCGCTGCCACCAATCACGCCTTGCAAATCAAACGATGTTCCACTGTCCGATAGTGAAAGGGCTTGCAGTTTGACGGTCGAGCCGCCATCGTCAAAACTCGATTGGTAAATCTCGATGCCTCGGTGGCTGGCCGGGTGATTGACCTCGACCCGTGTGTTGATTTTTTCACCTGTTTCTTTGTCGTGAATCACAATATCACTGGCAAAAAGCTTGGGCATTCCGGTGGAGTAGTACTCCACAATAAACTTTTTAAGCTCAATCGAAAACGGCAACTCCTGCAGCAAGATGCCGTCAGGCTGGTTCAAAATGGCGGTCGCCGATTGGGCTCCTTCAGCAACCAGCAAGTTACCGCGAAACGTCGGATTGCGATCACTCAATCGGTGTTCTGGGGCAACGTCTGCCATCAACCCACCGCCCGCGAATGCCGATTTTCCGTTGAATAGCATTTGGGCGCGAACCATCAAATCTCCATCGAGCAATCCCCCAAGACAGACCAAGACGATCGCGCTGTGTGCGGCGATGTAGCCTATTTTGTTCACGGACCCGGCCTTTGCAGCAATCATCCACGCCGGGCCGTGGCTTGTAGAGCGCTCTTGAAGCTTGACTTTCCAGCCACTGTTCGCCAATAAGCTTCCAAGACGGTGTGCCGCTTGCGCTGCGGGCTCTTGCAACTCGGCCGTAGCGCGGTGTCCAAACGCCTGAAGACTTTGCTCACGAATGTTTTCTTTGAAAGAGCGCAGATCTACCAAAATTTTGGGGGTATTTCTCGCAATGCACAGCGACGTACTGAGCACCAAGAACCCCAAGATGACCATAAACCACCACGCGCTGTACACGTTGTAGAGACTGAATGTTCCAAATAATTCGGCCCAGAAAGGCCCAAACTGGTTGATGTAATTTCCCAGAGGCTCATGCTGCTTGAGCACGGTGCCAATGACCGATGCAATACAAATTACCGTCAACAGCGAGATTGAGAACCGCATGGAAGACAGCAACTCCACACTGGCGCGCCAAGCACGCGAGCCTGATTTCAGTTCAAGTCCTTGGGTGGATACGGTCATAGCGACTCATGGTGTGCATAAAAAAAGGCAGGCCCGCGCATGTGGGACTGCCTTGCTGGAAAAAACGCGTGCGGGTTGTGCGCCCACCCTCGGTCTGTGTGCGCTTGGCGTTAACGCAAACCGGCAATATAGTCCGCCACCGCTTTGATTTCACGGTCATTGAGCTTCGCTGCCACTTGGTTCATCTGCAAGCTATTTTTACGAACGCCATCGCGAAAAGCTGTCAGTTGCGCAACGCTGTATTCGGCATGCTGTCCACTTAAACGGGGGTACTGCGAAGGAATACCTGCGCCGTTGGGACTGTGGCATCCCGCGCAAGCAGGGACTTGGCGGTCCGCAATTCCACCGCGGTAGATGCGCTCACCCAAAGCCACAAGTTCTTTGTCTTTGGCAAACCCGGGTTTGGCGGTCTTGCTGGTGACCCAGAAAGCAATATTGCGCATATCGTCTTCAGACAATGTTGATGCAAAGCCTTTCATGATGGCATTGGCACGCTTGTCTGATTTAAATTCTTGAAGCTGTTTGACCAAATAACCCGGATGCTGCTGCGCTAACTTGGGGTAGGCGGGCGTTCCAGAATTACCATCTGCGCCGTGGCAGGCTGCACAGACGGCAGCGTAGGTGGCTTCACCTTTGGCTAAATCTGGTTTGGCCACTTTGGCTGGTGCCTCAGGCGCTGGCGTATTGGCAGAAACAGAGATGGCGCCAGCAGACAAGGCCGCGACGAGTAACAATTGTGCAATGGACTTCATAAGACTGTAGTGTGGCGGTAAAGCAAAACAGCGCCATTCTACAATGCAGCCTTGGGTTTACCCGCTACAACAACCATTACAAGCATGACCACCGCACCGAACCCAGCCCCCAAACACCCGCAGAAGACCCCTGTATTGGCAGCTGAAAAATCCCCTGCGGTGATCGCCATGGGTTGGTTGCATACGGCCAAATTTCTCACCACCGCACCCCAACTGCATTTTTTACCCGAACATGACGTACCAGAAATTGCGTTCGTGGGTCGCTCCAACGCCGGGAAATCGACGTGCATCAATACCCTTACACAGCAAAAACAACTGGCTTTTGCCTCCAAAAGACCCGGGCGAACCCAGCACATTAATTTGTTCTCTTTGGGCAAACAAGGCGTCATGGACGCCGTGCTGACTGATCTTCCGGGCTATGGCTACGCAGCGGTCCCCAAGCAAGACAAAATTCGCTGGCAACAGGTCATGGCCAACTACCTGGTGAGTCGAAAAAATCTCAAAGGCATTGTGTTGATGTGTGATCCACGCCACGGCATCACGGAGCTCGATGAAGTGCTTCTTGAAGTCATTCGCCCCCGGGTCGAAGAAGGATTGAAATTTCTGATCGTACTGACCAAGGCCGACAAACTCACGCGCAGCGAAGGCGCCAAAGTCCTCTCCATCACCAAGCTTCAGGCCGGAGGCGGCGAAGTGCGTTTGTTTTCAGCTACCAAAAAAACTGGCGTGGAAGACGTAGCGCAACTGCTTTGGAAGTGGGCCCACCCTGAAGCCGCCCCAGCTGCGCAGTGACATTCAATACGGCGGCAATTCTCCCGCCGGGCGATCTTTGAAGCGTTTGTGGACCCAGTAATACTGGGCAGGCATGGTCTCAATATAAGCCTCAAGGCGACGGTTCATTTCGGCCGTGTCCGCTACCAAGTCCTCGCTGGGAATATCTATCCATGCAGGAAGAATGTCGATGCTGTAGCCCTCTTTGGTCATGCGCGTTACGACGGGAACGACTTTTGCCCGCCCTAAGCGGGCAAAACGCGACAAAGAAGGGACCGTGGCAGCCATGACCCCAAAAAACGGAACAAAGACAGAATCTTCCGGGCCGAAATTCATATCAGGAAGCAAGTACAAAAGATCGCCTGCTTTCAATCCAGCAAGAATGGGTTTGACGCCATCCGCGCGTCCAAACAAACGCGCATTTGGAAATCGACCGCGCCCTTTCAAAATCCACGCATCGGCCACGGTATTGGCCTGGTTGGTGTAAATCGTAGTGAATTGCCGAGCCATTTGGTGGGTCAGCGCAGTCCACCCCGCGTCGAGTCCCACAAAATGCGGTGCAAACAAAACGGCGGGTTCATCACCTTGGAGCTCATGCAAGGCACCCTGAATCGTCAAGCGTTGATTTAACACCGAGATCGGCTGGCCCCAAAGCCAACCGCGATCGAGCCAAGCCTGGGCGAAATACACAAAGGTTTGAAATGCGGTGTGGCGCACCTGCGCTGTCGTCCAGTTCGGAAAGCACAGCTGCAAATTAATCCACACCACCTTGCGCCGCGACCTCACCAGCGCATACAAGGAGGCCCCCAAAATCCAGCCCAAAGCACGCAACCACGGCAGTGGCACGTGCCCTAGGGCTTGAATGCAATACAAAATAAAACGGGTGCCCATCTTTTAATCGCGCGGTTGCTTGTACCGGTCATATCCCCACAAATACTGGCTAGGACACTGCGCAATCAAAGACTCCATCGCTTGGTTGATTTGCAGCGTTGCAGTGGCCAGATCTTCGCTCAGCATGGC
>CANJNX010000080.1 GCA_947475495.1 Comamonadaceae bacterium
ACGCTGGCCGTGGGTGCTGGCATAGTAATTCTTACGCTGCCCAATGCGATGGTAGCCGTGGCTTTCATACACCTGCAAAGCGCGAACATTCCCCACCCGAACTTCCAACCACAGGGATGCTGCGCCTTGCCCGCGGGCCCACAGGCTTATTGCGTCGAGCATCACCTGGGCCCAGCCTTGGCGTTGGTAGGTGGGGTTGACCGTGATGTTGAGTAAGTGCGCCTCATCCACGCCTTGCATCGCTACAAAATACCCCAGTATGGTCTGGTCGGCCATCAAGATTTGGGCTTGGTAGCTGCTGTGCAGCACATCTAAAAAGTTCCCGCGCGACCACGGGTGGGCATAGGCTTTTTCTTCCACTTGCAAGACCGCGCTGAGCCGCTCCATCACCAAGGGCTCAAAGCGCACTTCAGTTGAAAGGCTTGCCGTTTGTTGCAGCGTGGTGGATTCAGGCATGGTATGGATCGTTGGCCGCGAGGTGGTTTTTTTCTGCTTTTTGGGCTTTTTCAACCGCCCGCTCCTCGGTGGTTTTGGCCACCTTGTCGCGAATATAAATCGGCATCGCTTGGTGTGCAGCAACGCTTAGATCCGCTGCCATCAAGCCTGGTGCCAAGCGCAGCATCGCAGCAGCCGTCGGCAAGGCCTTCACGTAAGGCGCTTGGCCGCCAAGCTGCGCAGGCAAGCGATCCGCAAACACCGCAAAAACATTGCCCGCCCAGGCATCGCTGCGCCTGGCGTGCGCCGATTCCCATTTCTGCAAGCCTGCAGGTGATAGTAAACAAGGCGCTTGAATGTCGGTCCAGCGTTCACCTTCAAATGCATAAATTGCGCCGTACATTTCATCCATACGCGCATCCAACAAAGCGATGACTTGTCCGGTGGGATGGTGAGGCAAGGCGGTGTACCGCGCTTCTTCTGCCACGGCCAAGAGCGACGGTATCGGCAGCACGGGCACCCCTGCACCAAAGGCCAAACCCTGGGCCACAGAACACGCAGTTCGCAGACCGGTGAAGGAGCCCGGGCCGCTGCCAAAACAAATCGCATCTAAATTTTTAAGGGAAAGGTCGGCCTCTTGCAGCAAATCCATAAGGCCTTGAATCAGGCCTGACGATGCCAACGCACCACCAGGGCCGTCGTGTTGCCAAACGCGAGGCACTCCGTCCACCCTGCGCGAAACGGCCATGGACATCACGTCCGTGCTGGTGTCAAAAGCCAAAAGATTCATAAGGGCAGATTATCGGGGAAGCGCCTTGCGGGCCTTGGCCCCCTGATAATGCCCGCATGTCTTTTCGCCCTGCGTTCATTGTTGCTTGCTGTTTTTGGAGTTGTTGCGCCTGGGCGCAAATTCCAGCGGGCGTTGACACAGAATTAGCTAAAGCAAAAATTCCCCGCGACGCAGCTGCTTTTTTGGTGGTTGAAGCGGTTTCCTCCGCAAGTGCAGCCAAACCCCGCCTGAGCCACCGCGTTTCTGCTGCGATGCAAGCCGCGTCGGTTATCAAACTTGCAACCACCTTTGCAGCCTTAGAACTTCTGGGGCCTGCGTACACCTGGGCAACGCCCGTCTTTATCGATGGCACCGTGCGTGAAGGCGTGCTTACCGGCAATGTATACATCCAAGGGCAAGGCGATCCCAAGTTGGTGCTAGAGCGCTTGTGGCTGCTGTTGCGCCGCCTTCAGGGCGCAGGCATAACTTCCATTCGGGGCGATATCGTTCTTGACCGAAGTGCTTTTGACGTTCCTGACAGTGACCCCGGCGCGTTTGACGGCGAGCCGCTGCGCCCCTACAACGCCAGCCCCGACGCGCTGCTTTTGAACTACAAAACGGTGGTGATGACTTTCACGCCCGCCCCAGGCAGCAACGTCGCCCACGTTCAATACGACCCCCCTTTAGCGGGTGTTCAAACCCAAGACACGGTGGCCACGTCTGCTAGCCCATGCAATGACTACCGCGCATCGTTGAAGCCTGATTTTTCTGACCCTTTGCGCATTCGCTTTGTGGGCAGTTACCCATTAAGTTGCGGAGAAAGAGTGTGGCCGGTGGCGTATGCCGACCCGGCGAATTTCGCACCCCGCGCGGTACAAGGGCTCTGGAATAGCTTAGGCGGAAAACTGTCGGGCACGGTGCGTTACGGCAATCTACCAACGCGCTTGACCGCAGAAAAGCCTTTGTTCGAAGTTCGCTCCCCCCCTTTGGCGGAGATCATTCGCGACATCAACAAGTTCAGCAACAACGTCATGGCGCAGCAATTGTTTTTGACATTGGGGCGCGATGGCAATGGCTCAGCGGGAAGTTTTGGCGCGTCACGCTTGGTTATGCAGCGCTGGTGGCAAGAGCGTATCAGTGCAGACGAGCCTTTGAACATCGACAACGGCTCGGGTTTGTCGCGCACCGAGCGCATCAGCGCCCTCGCCTTGGGGCGCTTGCTGCAAAGCGTCTACCGCTCGCCCCTGATGCCTGAGCTCATGGCCTCCTTGCCTATCAGCGGACTCGACGGAACCATGAAGCGCAGCAAATCCAATAGCCAAGGCAGCGCCCACCTGAAAACAGGAAGCATCAACGGCGTCACTGCCATTGCAGGCTTTGTTCACGCCACCAGCGGCAAACACTTTATTGTGGTTGCCCTGGTTAATCATCCCAACGCCCCAGCCGCCCGCGCTGCGTTTGACGCGCTCGTGGACTGGACCGCACAAGACCACTGAAACAATATATGCAACTATCTGATTGGGTGGGCAGCCTCGCTGCCACGCTAACCACCGTGAGTTTTATTCCCCAAGCCCTGCACACCTACCGCAGCAAAGATGTGGGCGGTATTTCCCTTTTGGGGTACAGCAGTTTTACTGTGGGCGTGGGGCTGTGGTTGGTTTATGGTTTGTTGCTGCGCGAGTGGCCTATCGTGATTGCCAACGCCATTACCGTGTCATTTGCCTCGCTGATTTTGCTGATGAAAATTCGCTACCGCTAAGACGCGCCACAACACTTTTTGAATTTTTTCCCGCTGCCGCAGGAACATACATCATTGCGCCCTGGGGTTGCTAGTTTGCGCACCGTTTCAACCCGCGGCCCGACACCCCGCCAAAGTTCATAGAGGTCGTACACCGCCCACATCGCGTCCGCAAACGCGTTCACCCGGGCTTTGCTCATGGTCGGCGGTGTGTCATCGCTAAAGGGCGACACTTCAGGCGCGCCCGTGTCATCTTCGGTGAGCGCAACGATGGACTCCAAGGCCGCGTCCAACCATTTGGCTGCGTCTTTGTCTTTCGGTGGCGCCCATTCTTCGGGCCAGTTTTCCACCACAAACATAAAGCCCAAAGCCCAGACTTGGGCAAACGAGGGTATCGCCTCATCGCCAAGGTCTGCGCGTTCCGCGTCCGACAAGGAAGCGATCGCACCGCGCACATCCATGACCTCGGGCTGGTACGCGTTTTCATCATCCAAGGAGTCAATCTCTTTGGACAAGGCACTGGCAATTTCTTCCCAACGCGTCGTCCAAATGTCCATAAAGCGCTGGCGCTGCGCGGCATCGGCAAAACGACCTTCCGATTCAGCATGTTCTTGCGCAGATGCGGATTCAGGCGCAACGCCCAAAAGTACGTCTAAATATTCCTCAGCGCTGATAGCACGGCGGCAACAAATCAGCGCTGCCATCGCGCCTTCGCAAAACTCCCACTGCGGCGTCTCATCATTGCGCGTGCGCAAATCGTCCAAGATGGCATCAATTTCGTCAAACGCTTCGGGGCTGACGGCAGGGTTTGGGTTGGAGGAGGTGGGGGAGGCTTGCATGCGCAATGTCGTTGTTCGTAAAGGGCTTGATTGTCCCTCTAACTTCGGCAGACTTCATTGACTAAAGGAAAAAGAAAGTCATCCATCACCGCGCCATCGGCCAAGCGCGCATCCAAGCCCTCAAACGGAGGCGAGGTCTTCCAAGGACGCGCGGCGTGGCGCGCATCGTCGCCCAAATAGCGTGCCGAAAACACCCGCCGTGTTTGCGTCGGGCCCACGCCTGCACTGGCGTGCAGCGTCAGCATATGAAAAGCCACCGCGTCTCCGGGTTGCAAGGCCCAAGCGAGTTGAGGGTATGTCGTCGGTTCAGTATCAATCGGTGGCAACTCGGCTAGCGCACCCTCGGGAAACCATTTGGCCTGTTGGTCGCGAAAGGTGCGGGGCATGTACCAGGTCCCGGTATGCGATTGGGCGACAAATCGCAAGCTACTTTCCAAGGGCACAGGGTCCACCGGTATCCAAAAACTCACGTTTTGACGCCCGCTGACGTTGTAGTAGGGCTGGTCTTGGTGCCATGGCGTGGGTTGGCGTGTGCCGGGTTCTTTCACTAACAAGTGGTCGTGGTAAATCCGCGCGGTGTTGCTTTGCATCAACTGTTTTGCTACTTCTGGCAAAGCCGATGCACGCAAGATATGCGCATACGCTGGGTTGTTTTGCCAAGTACAGAAGTCTTCAATGAATCTTCCAGGGTCATCGGCTTTGCTGGCCACTTGTGCCAGCGGACTTAAATGCGCCAAGTTATGGCTTATGCCTTCGGTCAGCAGCGTGACCTCGGACGCCGTCAACACATTGCGCAACACGACTGCGCCGAGTTGCTGGTAATTTGCAACCGTGGATGGCGACAGCGTCATGTCTACAAACTGGCAAGCGCAGCAGGCGAGTAGTCTTTGAGCTCGCTGTCGCGCCCGTCACGCACTTTCAGCACCCAATCGGGGTCACTGATCAAGGCGCGGCCCACCGCGACCAAATCAAAATCACCCCGGTCAAAACGGCGCATCAATTCATCCAGTGAGGCGGGCTGCGAAGATTCGCCGCCAAAGGAGGCGATAAATTCTCCAGACAAACCCACCGAACCCACTGTGATGGTGGGCTTGCCCGTGAGCTTTTTAGCCCAGCCCGCAAAGTTCAGATCGGAGCCCTCGTACTCAGGTTCCCAAAAACGGCGCTGCGAGCAGTGAAAAATATCCGCCCCTGCATCGGCCAAGGGCGCAAGCCAGGCCTCCATCTCTTGCGGGGTCTTGGCCATTTGGACTGCGTAGTCTTGCTGCTTCCATTGCGAGAGACGAATGATCACCGGGTAGTCTGGTCCTACTTCGGCGCGCACGGCTTTCAAGATCTCAGCCGCAAACCGCCCGCGCTGCACCAAGGTGCTTCCACCGTACTTGTCTTCGCGCGTATTAGTCACATCCCAAAAAAATTGGTCAATCAGGTAGCCGTGGGCGCCATGAAGTTCTATGGAATCAAATCCCACGCGCTTGGCCGCGCCCGCGGCTCGTGCAAACGCGGCAATGGTGTCGGCTATCGCCGAGTCGCTCATGGGTTCACCCAGCGTTTTTTGTGCAGAAGATTTGCCCGATGGCGAATCCCACGGGCCTGGTGGCAGCCAGTCCGTACGGCGGTTGCGCACTGCGCCCACATGCCACAACTGCGGCGCCATCACGCCACCGCAGGCGTGCACACCTTCAATCACGCGCTGCCATGCTGCAAGCGCTGC
>CANJNX010000081.1 GCA_947475495.1 Comamonadaceae bacterium
CCTCAAAATGCACCAAATGGGGCGAGGAATACACCGCCGTGCGGTAGCCCGCTTGCATCAAAATAGACTCCAGCATGGCGCAAGTTGAGCCTTTGCCATTGGTACCCGCCACCGTAATCACAGGGCAGTGCATTTGCAAGCCCACGCGCTGTGCAACCGTGCGCACACGCTCCAGGCCCATGTCGATGTTTTGAGGGTGCAATTGCTCACAAAAGGTGAGCCATTCTGGTAAATTTTTCATATGCCCTCTATTGTCGCCCAGCTTGGCAGATGCAAGACCCGGCCAATGGCATGATGAGGGGTATGAATGAAAAAACCACCCCCACGCTGGTGTTTGGTATTGCCAACTGTGACACCGTCAAAAAAGCCCGCACCTGGTTGAGCGACCAAGCAGTAGAAGTGCAATTTCACGACTTCAAAAAAAGTGGTGTTTCTCTCGCCGATGTATCCCACTGGGCCCAAGCCGTGGGTTGGGAGACTTTGCTCAACCGCAAGGGAAGCACATGGCGCAAGCTCGATGCCCCAACGCAAGCCCGTGTGACAGACGCAAAAAGCGCTTGCGAAACCATGGTGGCCCATCCCAGTTGCATCAAGCGACCCGTCGTCGTGTGGCCCAACGGCCAAATTACCGTGGGCTTGAGTCCTGAACGCTTTGCTGCGCTCCTGACCTAAAATTCAGGCCCTGCAAGTTTTAACGATAGAACCCCATTTATGAGCACCACCCAATTAGAAGGCGTCACCGTTGCCACCCAAGCCAGCGTTTACTTTGACGGCAAATGTGTCAGCCACAGCCTCACCATGGCCGACGGAAGTAAAAAGTCGGTAGGCGTTGTCTTACCTGCCACCTTGGTATTTGGAACGGCTGCGCCAGAGATCATGGAATGCGTGGCGGGCAGTTGCGAATACCAGTTGCCCGGATCTACCGAATGGATGACCTCAAGCGCAGGCCAAACGTTCCACGTTCCAGGAAACACCCAGTTTCAAATTCGGGTCAGCACGGTGTACCACTACATTTGCCATTACGGCTAATTCCTTCATCCCTTTCCATTTACTGTTTGCCGGAACTTCATGTCAACCATTCTTCAAAACATTCCTGTCGGTCAAAAAGTCGGCATTGCATTCTCTGGCGGCCTCGACACCAGTGCGGCCTTGCACTGGATGCGCAACAAAGGGGCTATTCCCTATGCCTACACTGCCAACCTGGGCCAACCCGACGAAGCCGATTACGATGAAATCCCCCGCAAAGCCATGGAATACGGAGCAGAGAAGGCCCGCTTGATCGACTGCCGCAGCCAACTTGCGGCTGAAGGGATTGCTGCTTTGCAAAGCGGTGCTTTTCATATCTCTACGGCTGGCGTGACGTACTTCAACACCACCCCCATTGGCCGCGCAGTCACTGGCACCATGTTGGTTGCAGCCATGAAAGAAGACGATGTCCACATTTGGGGCGACGGAAGCACCTTCAAGGGCAATGACATTGAGCGTTTTTACCGCTACGGATTGCTGACCAACCCCGCTCTCAAAATTTACAAGCCTTGGCTGGACCAGGCCTTTATTGACGAACTCGGCGGTCGCGCGGAGATGTCGGCGTTTATGACCCAAGCGGGCTTTGGGTACAAGATGTCGGCTGAAAAGGCCTACTCCACAGACTCCAATATGCTGGGAGCCACCCACGAAGCCAAAGACCTAGAGCACCTCAGCAGCGGCATGACGATCGTCAACCCCATCATGGGCCTTGCCTTTTGGAAAGAAGAGGTTGACGTTCGCCGCGAAGAGGTCTCGGTTCGGTTTGAAGAAGGCCGCCCCGTCGCGCTCAATGGCGTGGAATACCCCGACTTGGTCAGCTTGATTTTAGAAGCCAACCGCATTGGCGGTCGCCATGGTCTGGGCATGAGTGACCAAATCGAAAACCGCATTATTGAAGCCAAAAGCCGCGGAATTTACGAAGCCCCTGGGCTGGCCTTGCTATTTGCAGCGTATGAGCGTTTGGTCACTGGAATCCACAACGAAGACACCATTGAACAGTACCGCGACAACGGACGCAAATTAGGGCGCCTCCTCTACCAAGGCCGCTGGTTTGACCCCCAAGCCATCATGCTGCGCGAAGCGGCACAGCGGTGGATTGCCCGCGCCGTGACAGGCGAAGTCACCTTTGAACTGCGCCGCGGGAATGACTACTCTATTTTGAACACCCAGTCGCCCAACCTCACCTACCACCCTGAGCGTTTGACCATGGAAAAAGGCGAGTCGATGTTTTCTCCTGCAGACCGCATCGGCCAGCTCACCATGCGAAATTTGGATATTGTGGACACGCGTGCCAAACTCGGAATCTATGCCCAATCAGGTCTTCTGAGTAATGATGCAGGCACGCAGATGTTGGGTTTGTCAGACACGTAAATCAACAAACAAAAGGGGAGATCCATGAACAAAAAAATAAACCATGGTTTCGTATGGGCCGTGCTAGCCTTCATCACACTTTTTTTGTCACCGCTTGCGCAAGCGCAAAAAAGCAATGCAGATAAAACCGTACTCAGTGTCACTGGGAAAGATCAAAAGCAAACCTTGAGCATGGCGGCACTCAAAGCCCTGCCCCAACAGACGATCGTGACCAAAACGCCCTGGTATCCCGACAGCGTTAAATTCACGGGCCCCTTGCTTCGGGATGTGTTGGCATTGGCAAAAGTGAAAGGCGCCGATATCAGCGCCATCGCGCTCAATGACTACAAAATACATATCCCCATGTCGGACGCGCAACAATACGACATGATTTTGGCGCACCAAATTAACGACGAAGCCATTCCTGTCAAAACCAAAGGGCCGCTGTTTGTGGTGTATCCCTTTGATAGCCATCCTGAACTGCAGGCCAAGCGCTATTACGAGCGGTCGATCTGGCAGCTCAAAGCCTTGACCGTTAAATAAGCCAGATCAGATTGCGGGTATGAAAACACCGCGCTTTTGGTTAGCCTTGCTTGCAGCAGCCATGGCCATGGCTATGGCTGCTTTGTTGGCAGTTGAGATCAACCAAAGCAAAGCCCTCCAAGATAGCAAAAAAATGCGGGTTGACTCCATCGCAGCCCCCGCAGTCCAACTCGATCGAGAGTTCTTGCGCTTTCGCCACGCCTTAGACCGGCAACTCAACTACCGCACCCCTCCCGATGTCGATGCACTGATGCTGCAAAACGATCTTTTGCATTCGCGCATCGAGATCATGCGCCAGTCGCCCGCCTCGGTCTACTTCTTTTCATCGTCTGAAAACCTTCAAACCTTTGAGCAACTTGAAAGCCTGCATGTTCGCTTAGAGCGCTTATTGACATCAGACACGCCCCGTTTGCAGCTGATGGATGCGTTGCTGGAAGATGCCAATGCTTTGGCTCCCGATGTTTTGGCCTTGAGCAATGCCGCTGAAAGCACGACAGGAAACCTCTTGGAAAAGCAAGGCAACGATTTAATGGAACTCAACCGCCATATCACCTGGCTGACATTGGGACTCATGCTGCTGTTTTCTGGCACTGCCATCGCACTGTATCTGCGCAATTTAAGCCAAGAGCGCGAGCACCAGGCCTCCAAAGGTTTAGCCGAGCATTTTCGGGCGACCCAAATTTTGGCCGAACGCGCCAACCGCGGAAAGAGCCATTTTTTAGCCAATATGAGCCATGAGTTGCGCACGCCCTTCAATAGTATTTTGGGCATGCTCCACCTGCTCAAAACGACGGGGCTCAATCCAGAACAAACCGATTACGTTCAAACCGTCGACACGTCTGCCAAACACCTGCTCCATATCCTGAACGATATTTTGGATATTTCCGCACTTGAGGCAGGGAAAATCAATATCCGGGGACAAGCAGAGCACTTGCCCACCATGCTCAATGAAGTAGAAGCGCTCATGCGACCGCTGGCCAACGATAAGTACTTGAACTTTGATTTCCATGTCGATGCAGACATCCCGGCGTGGGGCTCTTTTGATGCCACACGGTTCAAGCAAATTTTAATTAACCTGCTTAACAATGCAATCAAGTTCACAGAGCAGGGAACCGTTTCTTTCAGCGCGACCTACCGCATCCGCACCGACGGCACGATCGACTTGGTGTTCAGTGTCTCCGACACCGGCATTGGAATGCCACCTGACGCAGTTTCCCAGCTGTTTCAACGCTTTTACCAAGCCGATAGCGGCGTCGCCCGCCAATTTGGCGGAACCGGACTGGGCTTAGAAATTTCGCAATCCTTGGCGCGCATGATGGGCGGAAATATTGAAGTTCAAAGCACATGGGGCAAGGGGTCTTGCTTTACCTTGACTTTGGGCTTTCAAGCCTGTGCAGCGCCCCATGAAAAACTGGCAAGCGAACACCCTGCGCCAGCGATTTCAAACCATTCACCTACTGACAAGCCGGTCCGAATACTCGTTGCCGAAGACAACCTGGTCAATCAAAAATTCATGGGAATTTTGCTAGACCGCATGGGTTACCAAACGACGTTTTGCGAAAACGGCCAACTCGCTTTTGAGGCCATGCAAAACCAAATACCGGACCAAGGTTTCAATCTGGTGTTGATGGATGTTCACATGCCAGTCATGGACGGTTTAGCATGCACCCGCGCGATTAGAGCTATGGAAGGCAAGGCCTCACACGTTCCCATCATCGCCATCACCGCTGACATCATGAACGATGCCCGTGATGCAGCGCTTGCCGCGGGAGTGAATGACTTTGTCAGCAAGCCCGTGCAAATGGGGCGACTGCAAGAGGCCATCCAAAAGTGCCTAGAGAGTTCAAGGTCTTAAGCGACCAATTTCTAGTCTTGCCCCATGGGCAATGGTGTGAAAGTTGCACCAAAGGTTCTTACTTTGGAATCGTTCTATGCCTTGTCTCCATTTTTTTAAGCGTTGACTCACGGTTGAATTACCGTGAGCAAAGTTTGTCCATTGGCCACTAATTTCTCGCCTTCTGCATCAACAGCATACAAGTCACACGAAGTAAATACCTGCGCCTTTCCTGGTTTCACAACCCGTGCACGGGCTATGAATGTGTGACCCACGGCCGGCCGCAGGCAGTTGACCGAGAAATTGGCAGCCAATAAATTCGGTCCTGCCACTGTTACACCAGCAAAACCGCACGCTGTGTCGATCAATGTACCCACCAATCCTGCGTGCAAAAAACCAGAATACTGACCAACTTCGGGACGCCAAGGCATTTGGATTTCAACCGCACCAGACTCGGCTGCGGCCACTTTGATACCGCACCACTGGTTGAATGCGGCCAGGGCATTGATTTGTTGAAGCATTGCAAGTGCGTTCATTTCTATTTCCTCTGTTTTATTTGAAACCATGCGATGTGTTTGATGAGCATTTCTTTGAGTGCTGTTTGCTCTGCAATCACTTTTTCAATGTCTGAAATCCTCTCGCGGATGGCCTGAACCATTTCTTCTGCCGACAGATTTCCTGATTTGAAACGCGGCAA
>CANJNX010000082.1 GCA_947475495.1 Comamonadaceae bacterium
CAAATTGGCGTGTGAGTTGGGCTTCCAAGGGCCAGACCACGCCGACTTTGTGCAGCCGCACGCCAATGCGTTGGCAGGTGGCGTCATCGAGTCCCAGGTCCAGCAAAGCTTGGCGGGTGTCGTTGAAGGCTTTGCCACTGGCCATCAAACCAAAGCGGTCGTTGGGGCCTTCGATCACGTTGTAGTTCAGGCGATTGGCGCGGATGTACGCCAGCGCCGCATACCACTTGGTGTCAAACAAGCGCGCTTCTTGGTCTAAGGCCGCATCGGGCCAGCGGATGTGCACGCCGCCTGCAGGCATAGGAAAGTCGGTGGGCAAAGCAATACGGACCCGGTCAAAGTCGACTTGCACCGCCGCGCTGGACTCGACAATTTCTTGAATCGTTTTCATACCGGCCCACACGCCGGAGAACCGGCTCATGGCAAACGCGTGCACGCCCAAATCCAAAATTTCTTGCACGTTGGACGGAAAGAATACCGGCGTGCCGCAGGCCTTGAAAATATGGTCGCTTTGGTGGGCGGCGGTGGAGCTTTTGGAAATATGGTCGTCGCCTGCCACCGCAATCACGCCGCCCCAGGGTGTGGTTCCTGCCATATTGGCATGCTTAAAAACATCGGAGCAGCGGTCTACGCCTGGGCCCTTGCCGTACCAGATGCCAAACACGCCGTCGTACTTGTTGGAGCCCGGCGGCGCAAACCCGAGTTGCTGCGTTCCCCACAGTGCGGTGGCGGCCAGCTCTTCGTTGACGCCGGGTTGAAACACCACATGGTGGGCCTTTAAATGGGCTTGCGCTTTGGCCAAGGCTTGGTCGTATCCGCCCAAAGGCGAGCCGCGGTAACCGCTGATAAAACCTGCGGTATTTTTTCCGGCAGCTTGGTCGCGCAAACGCTGCAGCATCGGCAAGCGCACCAGCGCGTGAACGCCGCTCATGAACGCCGTCCCGCTGGACTGGGTGTATTTGTCGTCAAGGCTGACGGACGAGGGCGCAGCGCGCAGTTGCGCAGGATGGATCGGGGCGTTCATGGTGTGAAGTCTCCAAGTTGGGGATGGTCGCCTTGTGGGCAACACGCATGGCATGGGCGCCCGGATAGGGCGCATGCGAGAGCCCCCAGTGTAATCAACTCCTCACGGGGTTGCCACTGACTTGGGCCACAGCACCCAGATGTTTAAGGGCTGCTTCAAGCGCCCTGCCAATTCGCCCGCTGCTACGCCTGCACCTACAAAATAGTCTGCCCGCACGGCGCCGACGATGGCGCTGCCGGTGTCTTGCGCAAAGACGAGTTTTTGCAAGTTCACTTGGGGGCCGCGCGAGACCAACCAAACCGGTGTTCCATAGGGCATGGCCAAGGGGTCTATCGCGATGGAACGTCCGGGCGTGAGCGCCACACCTTGCGCGCCTTTGGGGCCCCAAGCCATATCCAAATCACCCAGCGCTTCTTCTTTGAAAAAAACCACCCGAGGATTGACCCACAACAACTCTTGCAGGCGTTGGGGGTTTTGCGCCACCCAGGCTTTGATACCTGGCCAGGAGGCGTCTTTGACCAAACCTTGGTCGAGCAGCCATTTGCCCACACTTTGGTAAGGCTGATCATTGGTTGCAGCGTAGGCCAAGCGCGACATGCGCGTGCTGCCATCGGACTCAGCCACCCGGATGCGGCCGGAGCCTTGGATTTGCAAAATCAGCACATCAATCGGGTCTGCGGCATAGGCCAGAACGCGGTCTTGCAGTTGCGCCTGCACCTGCGCCAGGGTGTCAATTTCTTGCCGACTAAACCACGGCGTGCGCTGGTTGAGGTTGGCTGGTACTTGGTACAGGGGAAAGGGGAACATCGGACTTGGGGTTCGGCTGACATCCATCACCGGCTCGAAATAAGCGGTGAGCAAACCCCGTGCTTCGCCTTGCAAAGACTCGACCCGGTAAGGCACGAACTGCTGCTGCAGCCAGGCTTGCTGTTCTTCTTGCGAAGCAATACTCAATGCCCGCACCTGTGGACACAAAGCCAACAAAGGCGCAGGCAAACTCACCGGGCGCTCGCAGCTTTTAATCCACGCGTTCCATGCGGGCGCCAGCGCGTCTTCATTGAATCCTGGCAGTTCAGCCCAATCGACGCGCACCCACTGGCTGCGGGCATTTGTCATCACCGCACTGCTTGCCGCTTGCGGCTGTGCTTCTTGCGCTTTGTTTGGCACGGGCTTGGTGTGGACATAGCGCGGCGCGCTGCTGCACGCCGCCAAAATTCCTACAATCCAAGCCAACACACTCCAACGAAAGACCTGCGCCATGACACTGCTCCTGCTTGAAGCCTTAGGTGCTGGGTTGATTTTTGTTGGCATCATTTGGTGGACGATGTTCTCAGGCCGAAAAAATGGCGAAATCGCCACGCCGCCCAAAGCAGACGATGAGGACACACCGCGCTGAAAATACATCACAGCAAGCGGTGCTGCAACGCGGGCAACTGGCTGCGGCATGTGGCCAAGTGCGCAGGGTCGAGGTCTGCGATGACCACGCCCGCCCCTTGCGCTTGCTCGGCCAAGATCTGGCCCCAAGGATCGATCACCAGCGATTGCCCCCAGGTTGTTCGCCCGCTCGGATGGGTTCCCCCTTGCGCAGCGGCGGCAACATAACTGAGATTTTCGATGGCCCGGGCCCGCAGCAAAATTTCCCAGTGGGCCTGGCCGGTGGTAAAGGTAAAGGCGCTGGGCACCAAGATCAGATCGACGCCGTTGGCCGCGTACGCACGGTAGAGTTCTGCAAAACGCAAGTCGTAACAGACACTCAAACCAATCTGCCACACATGGCCATCGCGCGCAGGCAAGGCAAACTGCGTGGGCAAGCTTCCTGCCGACAAAACGCGTGATTCGTCATACGACTCCGCGCCGTTGTCAAAACGAAAAAGATGGATTTTGTCGTAGCGCGCCACGCATTGCCCTTGCGGGTTGAACACCAGGCTGCTGTTAAACACCCGGTCGGTGGGTGAGGAGGGGTCTATGCTCAAAGGAAGGGTGCCTGCCACGATCCATAGCCCCAAGCTGCGGGCTTGCTCGGCGAGAAATGTTTGGATGGGCCCCGCTCCAAACGACTCTTGGATCGCCAGCTTGTCACTGTCGTGGTGGCCGATCAAACAAAAGTACTCCGGCAAAACCGCCAACTCTGCGCCTTGCACCGCGGCTTGCGAAAGCAGCTGACCCGCTTGCGCTAAGTTCTCAGCGAGTACATCGGTAGAAACCATTTGCAAGGCAGCAACTCTCATGGGCTTATCTCCTATTTGGTTTCCGATTTTGCAGGTGTACCAGGCACCGCTTTGGCGGGCTTGGTACTGCGCTCGACCTTGGTAACGCGGGGCTCTAACCATGTGCCGTCCACCAACATCTCTTGGGTTCCGGCTTCAATCAAAGGTTTGTTCAAAAGCCACTGGGCAAAGAAAGTAGACAAGCCGACCACCGGGTTAATGGCAGACGCAATCAATGACGCGCTGCCGGCATTGAGCTCCGGAATCACCACGACTCGCAGACTCTGCGTTTCTTTGGCGATGTCGGTGCTCCCTTCCATCAGTACCGCGGCGTTGACACCCTTCATTTGCAAGTTGTTGGTGCGGGCCATGCCTTGGTCGATGGTGACATCTCCCCGTAAAAAATCAAACGCAAACCCCTCACTGAACACATCGCGAAAGTCCAGCAACAAACGCCGCGGCAAGGACTGCAAACTCAACACGCCCAAAAGTTTGGCGATGCCAGGATCGGCTTTGAGAAATTGACCGTTTTCCACATTCACATGAAAGCTTCCGCCCATGCTGGGGTAATCCAGCGACAGGGGCGAGCCTTGCCAGCCAACTTGGCCTTCAATCTTTCCACGGCCTTTGCGCACCACCTCTTTCATACCAAAGCGACCCAAAGCTTCGCCCGCATCTGAAATATCGAGCTTGAAATTCAAAGTGGTCCGCCGTCTGTCTTTCACACTCCCAAGCTTGGGCGTTCCTGGAGTGGGGGTAAGCAAACTCCAGCTGCCGGTGGCGTTAAAGACGGAGTCGGGCGCGCTCAATACAAAGCGCCTTAAACGCCACTCGCGTTGCGAGGCGGCCATTTGGTTCATGGCTTCGACTTCCAAGCGCCCCAACTTTTTCCCTTGCAACTCAAAATCATCGACGACGATATCCAAAGCAGGAATGCTCGCCGGTTGCTCATCGAGGAGGTTCTCAACCTCTTGGGCATCACCGCTGCCAATAGCCATGCGCGAAAAACGTGCAAACAGCCGGCCCGCGTTATCGGTCGCAGGCTCTCCAGGTGCGCGGGCTTGGCGGTATTCCACATAGCCACTGAACTCGGCGGACTCTACGTTGCCACGCCACAGCGCGCCCGCACGGGTCCCACCTAAAACCACACGCCGCAGTTTTCGACCATCCCACTGCAGCTCACGCGCCTTGAAGGCCAAGTTGTTGGGCAAATAACTTTGCGCCATGTCCAAGGCTTTGATAGCGGAGCGCTCGGCCCCTTGGCTGTCTGCCAACACCGCTGTCCAAGCATCGACATCAAAGGTGTCGCTGGTGATGTTGGCGCTCACGCCTTGCGCGGGCATGGTCACAGACTCACCAGGCGCCATGCCCACAGCGATGGTGCCACGCAAGACACGTGAGGTTTCCGTGCTGACATCGCGTACATAGTTCAAGTTCACAGCACGGCCCAGGTCTACGCGCAACTGTTCCTGCCCTTTCACAAGCACCCCGCCCACGCGCGTGGGGGCGAGCTCCAACCGCAAAGGCAGGGCCTGCTCGGCAGGCTTGGCCAAAGGCTCTGGCAAACGCAAACCCAAGCCCGTGAGATTGCTGCTCAACACAAACTCTGGCATCCCTGCCCGCACGCTGACTGTGGCTTGGTAGGGCGTGCTGCCTTGGGCGTATTTGGCAACACCTGCCACCCAAGCCAACTCTGGAGCCTGTCGCAAACCTTCGGCGCTTGCCACACCTTGGATACGCAATACATCGGGCGATTTAGTGGGGCCTGTGGTGCTCGTCACCCCCAGCCCGGTGAGGCTGCCTTCAATACGCACCTCTCCGCCTAAGGCACGGCCCGTCAAGCCCGTCGCCATAAACCCGGTTTCGGTAAATCCCAAACTGCCCTTGAGGCGGCCCAAGCGCGGCGTTCCTGCAAACACCTGTACATCGTTGCCTTGCAAATTGACATCGCCGCTGAGCTTGATGCGGTTGGAGTCGGCCAAGGGGAAATCAAGTTTCACTTTGTAATCGGCCGCCCCGGTTGCAAGCGTTCGTTGAAAAGCGTGTCCGGTAATGTCACCCACGGCAGAGGTATTGACAACCGCCAATGCGTCGGCCAAGGGTCCCCGCCCTTGCACCTTCACCGACACGGTGGAGGCGTGGTACAAATTGGCAATCACCGCATCGCCGCGCGTGATGGGAAGGTGGGG
>CANJNX010000083.1 GCA_947475495.1 Comamonadaceae bacterium
GGCTGCCGCCAAAGCCACAACCGCCAGCACCGCCAATACGGCGGGCAAACCGCCGTAGGTGTGCATGGCCACAAAGAGCCACCAAAACGTAGCACTTAATGCGACGGTGGCAAAGCCTTGCCCGAGGGCAAACGCATGGCGCGCACTATGGGCTTTTTGTAAGGCAAAGCCCAGGCCCACCATAGAGAGCAACTGCAAGGCCCACAGTGCTTGGCCGCTTTCAAAACCAAAGTGAAAAGGCCACGCAATACTGACAGCGTGGCACAGCGCCGCTAGAAAAAGCAGCGGCCACACGGTTATCAGGCCTTGGGCGCAAGCGCCACAGGAGAAACTTTGAACCAGCGCACTGCGCCGCCCTTGGTGTGCAACACAACAAACTGCAAGCCAGCAACGACATGGCGCTCTCCGCGTTTGGGTACATGCCCCATCGCGTGGGCAATCAGGCCGCCGATGGTGTCAAAGTCATCCTCGGGTTCGCTGCCTTGCACCTGTACGCCAAACGCGGTGTTCACCCTTTCAATGGGCGTGTCGCCGCCAACGCGAAAGGTCTGGTCAGCCAAGGCAAAGATATCACCTTCGTCGTCTTCAATGTCAAACTCATCTTCAATCTCGCCGACGATTTGCTCTAAAACATCTTCAATCGTGATCAAACCTGCAACCCGCCCAAACTCATCGATCACGATCGCCAAATGGTTGCGGTAGCCACGGAAATCGCGCAGCAAGTCGTTCAGCCCCTTGGTCTCAGGAATAAAAACAGCGGGGCGAAGCAAAGCGCGAATATTGAGCTCAGGGGCCCGCTGCAATTTGAGTAAATCTTTGGCCATCAAGGTGCCAATGATGTTTTCACGCTCGCCTTCAAAGACGGGAAAGCGCGAGTGCGCGGTGTCAATCACCATGTGCATCAAGTCATCCATGGGCGCTTGAATGTCAATCACGTCCATCCGGGTTGCCGGAACCATCACATCGCCGGCCGTCATATCGGCCATGCGAATCACGCCTTCGAGCATGGCGCGGGACTGGGCTCCAATGATGTTGTTGTCTTCGGCCTCGGCCAGGGTTTCGATCAACTCGTCGGTAGAGTCCGGGCCGGGGTGGATAAATTCAGCGAGTTTTTGAAGAAAAGTACGCTTGTCTTCTTTTTCAGGGGAATGCGCGGGGTGGGGGTCTGACACTGACGTGGGGCAAGGAATGCCGTGGTTGCGAAGTCGCTAGGATAGCCGATGCGCACTGCGCTGGTGTGAAAATCGCTGGGAGCCTCAGGGCGAGACTTTGCTTTGCGCGTCTTGCGATAAGCGGCGTACTTCTTGGACATCGGCCAATATCTCCCAAAACTGCTTGGCCTGCACTTTGAGGCGGTAGTCGGTATCGGCGATCTGGTCGTCTACCATTTCACTCATGCGGGTGTGCATCGACGGCGCAGGCAGACGCAGATAGGCATCCGATTCGCTGCCGTGGCGCTCGACCGAAGCGCCCGCCCGTCGGGCGATTTTCAGCATGGCGGAGTTTTCACTCAAGGCGTGGATAAACATCAAGGAAATGCGGTCGTTGGTGGCATGCACCTGCGCGCGTGCAAAAAGCTTGCTGCCCAAGCCGCGACTGCGGGCATGGGGCAGCACAGAGACGCCAAACTCGGCACAGGTTTCGGCATGCTTGTCTTGGGAGTAGGCCAAATGCGCGACTGCGATCAGGCGCAAGCGCCGGTCAAATATGCCAAACACCTTGTCTTTGACAAAGTCGAGTCCTTGGGCGTACTGCTGAATTTGGGCGTCTTGTGCTGCATACCCAAAGCGCAAATAGCGATCTTCGGGCGGCAATTCGAGCAAATGCGATACAACGGCTTTTCGGTGGCGTTCAGACAAGGCGCGAATGGGCACAACAGCCACCGCCGCGTGGCTGATGTGGCGCTGCAAGTCCGCGGTTTTGAGCTGGGGGTGCAGCAAAGCGCGGGCGGCGTGCCAAAGTTCATGCAACATGGACTGAAATAAGAACATAGGCCCCACTATAAGGGTTTTCCCTAGGTATCGCTACCCATCCCTTGAAAAATCTACAAATCCAACTGTGGTCGGAGTTGGCGCAGCGACACATAACGCCATTGACCGAACACGACTGTGAGGATGGCAGCGCTCAATCCGAGGCAGGAAACGTGAAGCCACGGCAGGGCCCATGCGCCTTCAAAAGCCCCAAATAAAGCGGCTTTGAGGCCATGGTTGAGCCATGTAATTGGAAGCCATGGGCTCAGCGCCGCAAAAAAACTCCCGCTGAGCTCCACCGGCATGGCGCCGCCTGAGGCCGTTAATTGCACGGCCAATAACAGCATCGCCACCACCTTACCCGCATCGCCCAAAAAACGGATCAAAGCGGCAATGATGAAAAAAAAGGCCAAACCAGCGCTTAAAACCGTAACGACTAAAGCCCCAGGGTGAATGACGTCAACTTGCAATACCGCAAACAAGGTCAATAGAGCCACCCCACCTTGCACTAAAACAATGGCGCTGGGCAAAGCCACCTTGCCGAGCAACTGTGCTGCGGGGTGAAATGGTTTGGCATGCTGGGGCAGCACCCGCAGATTCACAAAAAAGACCGCAATCCCTGCGCCTAGCCACAACGCCGCGGGGATGATGTTGGCGATAAATCCAATGCCATTATTTTTGACCGCGGCATCGACTTCAAAAAGTGGGCGTACCGAATCTGCCAAGCCCTCCGCGCTTCCTTTGGGTTCGTTGCCCAGATCGGGAATGGAATTTTGTACAAGAGCCAAACCCATTTCTAAGCGTTTACTAGCGACGCTTATTTGCTCGTTGCCCTGGGCCAAGGCCTTGGTGGCAAGGGCCAACTCCGTTGCTCCAGTATCCAAGTTATCAAACTGGCTGTCATCTGGCCATTGCGTGACCGCAGAGCGTACAGCGCTGTTCATATTGCGTACGCCAGCGGTTAGTGTGTTCACTCCTGTACTCAAACTGCGAGCGCCTTCTTGAATTTTTTGTTCAGCATCTACGGCTGTTTGAATTCCTTGGTCAAGCTCAAGTAACCCAACCGACACCTGCGTCACACTGTCACGTACGGAAGGCCGCACCAACAGGCTGTTATCAGCCTCGTCTTTAAATAAAGCCACATTGGAATGGAGATCGCGACTTCCATTTTTCAGGACCTTCAGCCCAAGGCCTAGATCAGACAATCCGCTCACGAGGGCATTGGTGCCAGTATCTAAGCGATTTAATTCGGAATTGCGAGGACGCTGAGCATCCATGGTGCGTAAACCAGCACCCATTTCTTTCATGCCACTGCTCATTTGGGAGACTTTTCCGTCGAGTTGGCTGGCACCAGCGCTGAGTGATTTTGCGCCACTCCATGCCCTCGCTGCACCCTGACTGAGTTCTTGCGAACCTTCGTGAAGTTCTGCAATGCCATCGTGCAAACGCATCACGTTATTTTTAGATCCAGCGGCATTGGTCAGTACCAATGACCACCGTTGCGCATTCAGACTCTCATTGACTTTGTGACCGAGTTCGGTTGCAAAAAGCTGTGCAATGCGAGCCGTTTCGTATTGATTGCCTTGGGACGCGAACACCACCAGTTTCCCGGCGCCCGGCTGCGCGCCGGGCACCGCGCTCGAACTAAAGTCTCTCGGAATGATCAACGCAAACGCCAAACTGCCTTGGCGCACGCGTTGACGTGCTTCATCGGAGTTGTCTAAGGGTTGGTAATCAAAGCGATGCGAAGTTTGCAAGTTGTTGGTGAGTTCATGACCTACGCTGAAGGTCCTATCTTGGAACACCACGCCTTGGTCCAAGTTGACGATCCCGACTTTCAAGGCCTGGCTGTGGGCAGCCGGATCCCACAGGCTTGACAAATAAATAACGGTGTAGAGCGAAGGGATGAGCGCGACTGCAACCACGGACCACATCAGTTTGGAGCGGCGAAGAAAAAATCCAATCTCTATTCGCGCTATCGATCGTGATTGGCGCAATACCTTGCGCAGAAAAACTACCAACGTAAACCTAAGCGCGTAAAGGCTTTGCTTAAGACAAACAAAGGCCCGACCCATAGGTACTGGATGTCTTCAAAAAAGGACGGTTTTTTGCCTTCGATGTGGTGACCGATGAATTGAAAAATCCACGCCACCACAAAAATAGCCACACTCGCACCCACCAAAATCCCACGCTGGTTGAGTGCATCCACAATGCTCAGAAGGATGGAGGTGCCCAGCAGCATGCAGATTGTGAACGGGCCAGACAAGCGGGCGTAGTACACCAAACTGGCCCCAAAAAACACCAACACCACCGCAGGGTGAATCGCAAACATCAAGCCTGCCAAACTCAGCATGATGGCCGGTATGGCGATGTAATGAATCAGCTCATTGACAGGATGGGTGTGGCTCAGTCCGTAGTGGGCCAGCAGGGTATCGACTTTGCGTTCTGGGGTATCCAAAGCAGCGGTTTCTATGGGTTGGGTCATCGCATTCTCCTAGCGTGAAAGCATCACAGTCATCATAAATGGAAGTATTTTTTCATCCATTTCACCCAACGCCCTTGGGCGCTGCGTCCCCGCCAGTAGGCAATGGCGTGGTGGTTGGCAGCAAAAAATATTTTGAGCGGATCGCGAGGCGCAGCGCGCAGTGTGTGCGGCTTCTCGGGTGACAAAGCCGCACTGAGGTTGTGCGCCAACACGCTGCTGTCTTCATGGACAAAAAATACATGGGGATGGTTGGTGCTTCGCTCAGATGCGTCCGTGGCTACGCTAGTGTTTGCGGGCTCACCCAAGCGCAAGACTTCAGCCGTGTCGAGTCCGCTGCCCTCTAACCACGCCGGTACCGGTTGGGGCAGCACCAAGAGGGGAACATCACAGGCCAAGCGCGTGCTTCCAGTGAGCCAAACATCGTCATGCGTGAGTGCCGTGACCGGCTCATACAAGACGTCCACGCGCTGCGCTTTGAGGGCGGCGCGCATACGTTGAAGTAATTGGGCAGGGTAGTTCTGTTGGAGTTCAGGAGGCCCAGGCAGCCAGGTCACTGCGGCGTGCGGCATGCGTTGGCGCATCGCCAAAGCCAGCTCAAATGCTTGGGTTCCCGCGCCAATGACGGACAAGCGCAAAGGCCGGGTTGTGCCCAGCTCGCAGACCCGCGGCCAAAGACTGGCAAATTTTTCTAAGGGCGCAACAAACATGGCGTGTTCCCGCACGCCGGGCATCTCCAGTTCGATCGAGTCGCGGTGGGGCTGGGCGCCCGCATTGATTGACAGGATGTCAAATGCGAGGGTTTGCCCATCGTCAAGCTGCAGTGTGCGAGCGTCTGCGTCTAAAGCGACCACGTTGTTTTGAATCCATTGCACGCCGCTGCGCGCAACCGCTTGTGCAACATCAGTACTACAAGCTTCCAATGGCAAAGCGCCAGCCACCCAATCGGCCAA
>CANJNX010000084.1 GCA_947475495.1 Comamonadaceae bacterium
AGCTGGTCAATAAAGAGGCTGGCTTCGGAGTGGTAATCGGGTCGGCGAAAGAGTGACATAGAGAATCCTTGTTGGGGCTGATTTTACTGGCTGGGTTCAAGGGTATCGGAAAAAGCACAAAAAACGCCAGCCCACAGCCGCTATGCTAGCGGGCCTATGACGCATTTTGATTTTTCTCCCCCAGCGATTGCCGCCTTGGCGCACGCCGATGTGGCGCGGGCGCTGAAGGAGGCCGTAGGCAGCGGCGACCTCACGGCTGCTTTGATTGACCCTAAGCGCCGTGCTCGCGCCCGTATTTTGGTGCGGGAGGCGGCGGTTCTGTGTGGCAGCGCGTGGGCATCGGCCGCGGTCTTGGCCTTGGACCCGTCTGCGGTTTTGACATGGCACGTCAAAGAGGGCGAACGCACGGTGGCCGGTCAAGTGGTTTTAGACATCGAGGGCCAAGCGCAAGCGCTTTTGACGGCCGAGCGCACGGCTCTGAATTTTTTACAGCTCTTAAGCGCTGTGGCAACCCAAACCCATGTGTTTGTTCAAGCCGTTGGCAATGTGCCTGGCAACCGCGCAGCTATTGTGGATACCCGCAAAACCCTGCCGGGTTTGCGCCTAGCGCAAAAGTACGCCGTTCGCACGGGCGGTGGAACCAACCACCGCATTGGTCTGTACGACGCGGTTTTGATCAAAGAAAA
This sequence comes from Comamonadaceae bacterium, assembly GCA_947475495.1. Classification (GTDB taxonomy): domain Bacteria; phylum Pseudomonadota; class Gammaproteobacteria; order Burkholderiales; family Burkholderiaceae_C; genus Allorhodoferax. Next base: position 687 of record CANJNX010000084.1, read on the forward strand.
CCATATCGCCGCAGCCGGTGGGGTTCAAGCTGCGCTGGAGCAAGCCCAAACGGCCACTGTGGCAAAAGGCGCTACGTTCATTGAGATTGAAGTCGAAACCCTGGTGCAATTGGAAGAGGCTTTGCAGGCCGGCGCGCGCATGGTCTTGCTTGACAATATGGATGTGGCTACTTTGCGCCAAGCGGTGGCGATGAATGCGCGACGCGCTGTGTTGGAAGTCTCAGGTGGCGTGAATTTGAGCACGGTGCGCGAGATCGCGGCCACCGGCGTGGACCGCATTTCGATTGGGGCGCTAACCAAAGATGTGCGTGCGGTTGATTTTTCTATGCGTTTTGAGGAACTCTGATGTCACTCGATAGTCCCCACGGTTCTGGCGTGATTGACGTTGAATACGAGCAGCCAGCTTGCAGTACGCGTCACGCCTGGGCCCGCGTTCCAGTGGAGCCGAGCCATTCCGAGCGCGCAGCTTTGAAAGAAAAAATCGCCCGTTTGCTGAAAGAAAAAAATGCGGTCATGGTCTCGCATTACTACGTGCACCCCGACTTGCAAGATTTAGCTGAGGCCACTGGCGGTTTGGTCAGTGACTCCTTAGAAATGGCTCGTTTTGGTCACGCCCATAGTGCCCAAACACTCGTCGTTTCGGGCGTGCGGTTTATGGGAGAAACCGCAAAAATCTTAAGCCCTGAAAAACAGGTGTTGATGCCGGATTTGGACGCTACGTGTTCCCTCGATTTAGGTTGCCCCATCGACGCCTTCAATGCATTTTGTGACGCACACCCTGACCGCGTGGTGGTGGTCTATGCCAATACCAGCGCTGCGGTGAAAGCGCGCGCCGATTGGGTTGTTACCTCTAGTTGTGCGCTCGACATTGTGAGCGCCTTGCACGCCGCAGGCCAAAAAATACTGTGGGCGCCTGACAAACATTTGGGCGGGTACATCGCCAAAGAAACGGGCGCTGACATGGTGTGCTGGCAGGGCGCTTGCATCGTCCACGACGAATTCAAAGCCTTTGAACTCCAAGCGCTTAAAGCAGAACATCCCGGTGCTTTGGTGCTGGTACACCCCGAGTCGCCCGCCGACGTGGTGGCTTTGGCCGATGCGGTGGGATCGACCTCGGGGATTTTGAAAGCAGCGCAAACTTCAAGCGCATCCACCTTTATCGTGGCCACCGACAGCGGCATGTTGCACAAACTGCGCACCCTTAACCCTTTGAAAACCTTCATTGAAGCGCCGACTGCAGGCAATAGCGCCACCTGCAAAAGCTGCGCCCAGTGCCCCTGGATGGCCATGAATGGTTTGGCCGATGTGGCGCGCGTTTTGGAATCTGGCGCCAATGCAATTTCCGTAGATCCCGCTTTGGGTTTGCGCGCGCGCAGGCCCATCGACCGCATGCTGGCTTTTACCGCGGCCCTCAAAAATGGCCAGCCCACAGGCGGTTTCGTCCCGCACCTCGGGGCGGCTTGATGGCAGCAGCGGCCAGCGCAATCACTGCGCTGCTTGATTTCTCTGACCCTTTGAGTGCAGATGCGCCGCGCCTGCGGTATGCGTTTGCCAACCCACGCATGGTTTTGCAAGCCCACAGCTTGGACCAAGTGCAAGGCGTGTTGGCTGCCGTGCAGTTGCATGCGGCCCAAGGGCGCTGGTGTGTGGGGTATGTCAGCTATGAAGCAGCGCCTGCGTTTGATGCGGCCTTGGTGGTGCATGCAAGCACTGGTCCGCTGGCGTGGTTTGCTGTGTTTGAAAACGCGCTGCCATGGCCTGAGGCGCTGGGTTCGCACGAAGTGCGCGTGGATTGGCAGGCTTTGATGCCCCGTGCTGTTTTTGATTCCAGCATGCAAACCCTGCATGAAGCGATTGCGCAGGGCGAGTTGTACCAAGTGAATTTGACTACGCAAATGCAAGGCCAGTTAAGCCACGCTGCGGGTGTAGATGCCCACCAAGCGGCCTTGTCTCTTTTTGCCTCCCTGCTGCGGGCGCAGCCCCAGGGTTTCGCGGCTTTTTTAGATACCGGTGATAGCGGGCAGGTTTTGTCGGTATCGCCGGAGTTATTTTTTGACTGGCAGGCGCCAACGATTTTGGCCCGCCCCATGAAAGGAACAGCGCGCCGGGGTGACACACCCCACGAAGACGAGGCCTTGGCCCAAGGATTGCGCAGTTCCGCCAAAGAGCGTTCAGAAAACGTGATGATTGTGGACCTGTTGCGCAACGATATTTCGCGCGTTGCAGAGCCGTTTAGTGTAAAAGTTCCCCGCCTCTTTCACACGCAGGCGCTGCCAACGGTGTGGCAAATGACCTCAGATGTGCAAGCAACAACTCGCGCAGGAACCACATTGGTTGATGTGTTTTCTGCCTTGTTTCCTTGTGGCTCCGTGACCGGCGCACCCAAGGTACAAGCCATGCAGAAGATTCACCAATTGGAGCCCCATGCGCGCGGCGTGTACTGCGGCGCTTTGGGTGTGGTGCAACCCGGCGGTCGCGCGACCTTTAACGTTCCGATTCGCACCGTCACTTTGCAAGGACAGCGCGCGCACTGCGGTATTGGCAGCGGGATCACGGCCGACGCCACAGCCCAGGGGGAGTGGCAAGAGTGGGTGTACAAGCAAGCGTTTGTGCAACGTGCAAGCCAAGCGTTTTCACTATTAGAAACCCTTGCGTTAGAAGACGGTGTATTGCGCCACCGCGCCGCCCATCTGGCCCGCATGCAAGCTGCCGCAGACCATTTTGGAGTGCCGTGGGACGCCAGCCGCGTTGACGCCGCCCTGGAGGTATTGACACAATCACACCCAAGCGGACTGTGGCGCGTGCGTTTGCTCATGGATGCGCAAGGCCAGCTCCAAGCCCAAGTTTTTGCATTGGAGCCCCATCCTGAATTCATTCGCTTGGAATTGGCAAAGCAGCCTCTACTGGAAGCGCACTCCGAGTTTGTCCGCTTCAAGACCACGCGGCGTGCCCACTACGACGCGTTTGCGCCCACCGAACCTGGCGTTTTCGATACGATTTTGTGGAACAGCGCCGGTGAAATCACAGAAGGCACCCGCGGCAACTTGGCTTTTTGTATCGAGGGCCGGTGGATGACGCCGCCTCTGACGTGTGGACTTTTGAACGGCGTAGGCCGCGCAGCGGCTTTAAGCGCGGGTCGTGTTGTCGAAGGCGTGGTGCGATTGGCTGATTTAGAACGGGCAACAGAAATGGCATTTATCAATAGCCTGCGGGGCTGGTTGCCAGCAAGAAAAAATACCTTGAAGGGTGTCGAGTCATAGGTGGAGGTCTGTATTTCCTACCAAACTGCAGTGTTAAATCAGGTGGAGCAAGATAGCCGCTGTTAACTTTACAAGGAGTCGCAATGCTGTTTTTTTTATCCTCCAATACAAGGCAATGGCATCAAAAGACGGATGTCGATGGACTGAAGATTCCACTGTCTTTGAGCCCAAGACCACGCTGGTGGCTTTTGATAAGTCTGTTTTTTTTCGCGATGGCGTGTGCCCTCAATGTCTTAGCTGCATCTTCTCAAACTACCTTGACAGCTAAGGACGAAAAGGCAGCGCGTGATTTGGTAGCCGCACAACTTGCTGCCTTTGCTGCCGACGACGCTAGCAAGGCTTTTTCATTCGCCTCTTCATCTATTCAGAAAAGGTTTCAATCGCCTGATAACTTCATGAACATGGTGCGTGCGCATTATCCGGTCGTGTATCGACCCGCCACGGTGGCCTATTTAAAGCCGGAAAAAGATGGGGAAGCCGTCACCATGAAAGTAGAGATGACCGATGCGGCTGGCAAATCCTGGATAGCTATTTATTCATTGCAACGCCCGAGCGCCAAGGAAAAAATTAAAACGTGGCGAATTGCTGGTTGTGCAATAGCGAGCAACGAAGACCGCACCGTTGTGTTGGACCTGGGTGTCAATCAGTCTGACGGCTTTGCATGACATCGAATCATGTCGGCTGAGTGAATTGCTGGGATGCGGAGCTCAGATTGCGCACGCACTTTAGTACTTCGCTTAGCGCATCGGTGCTATCGCACTGAATCGAAAGACGCTCTGGCAGGGAGCGCAACCAGGTGATTTGGCGCTTAGCCAATTGACGCGTAGCAAAAATTCCTTTGTCTCGCAGCTCAGCCATCGGCCACTGACCGTCCAAAGCTTCCCACATTTGTCTGTAACCGACGCAGCGCATAGAGGGTAAATCTCCATGCAGGTCGCCTCGCGCCCGCAGGCTACGAACCTCATCAATCAAGCCTTCCTTGAGCATTTGGTCAAAACGCTGTGCAATACGTGCGTGTAACCAGGCGCGGTCAAGTGGTTCGAGAGAGATGATGGGACAGCGTGCATTGGCGCTAACCGTCGACCTCTGACGAAGGTGAAAAGCCGACAATGGCGAACCTGAAATTTGGTATACCTCCAACGCGCGTTGAATGCGCTGGCTGTCCATGGGGGCGAGTCGCGCTGCGGTTTCGGGGTCGACCTGGGCGAGTTGGGCGTGCAGCGCAGGCCAACCCTGGGCTTTGGCTTGGGCTTCAATCGCTGCGCGAATGTCTGCGTTGGCCGCAGGCATCGGGTCCATCCCCTCGCGCAAGGCTTTGAAATACAGCATGGTCCCACCGACCAAGAGCGGCAATTTGCCGCGGGCGCTGATGCTGCGAATCAACGCTGCGGCATCTACTGCAAACTCTGCGGCGCTGTAGGCGTTCAAAGGGTCACGGAT
>CANJNX010000085.1 GCA_947475495.1 Comamonadaceae bacterium
AACCGCGCAAGGCGGTGTTTTCCATTCCCTTGCTAGAAGCCATCAAAGAGCGGGTCTTGCGCGGCGAGCAATGCATGGTGTTCTTAAACCGCAGAGGCTACGCCCCTGTTTTGCATTGCGCTGACTGCGGCTGGAAAAGTGAGTGCCCCCACTGCAGCGCGTTTCGCGTGTTTCACAAAATTGACCGCAGCTTGCGCTGCCACCACTGCGGTTTCACCGAACGCGTGCCCAGAGCCTGCCCGACGTGCGGCAACCTTGATATTTCGCCGATCGGCCAAGGCACCGAACAAATAGAAGAACACCTGGCCGCGTTGCTTGCCGACATTCGCCGCCCCGGGACGCAAAGTCCGCAATTCCCTGAAGGCGAACCGGTGCGGGTTGCGCGGATTGATGCCGACTCCACGCGCCTCAAAGGCAGCTTGCAAATCCAACTTGCAGCAGTGCATGCCGGTGATGTCGATGTTTTGGTGGGCACCCAAATGATTGCAAAAGGGCATGACTTCAGACGCATCACCTTGGTGGCTGCCGTCAACCCCGATGGCGCGCTTTTTTCGAGCGACTTTCGCGCACCTGAGCGGCTCTTTAGTTTGTTGATGCAAGCCGCTGGCCGCGCCGGACGCGACGCGTCATTGGGACACAACAGCGAAGTGTGGATCCAAACCTTTCAGCCCGCGCACCCCTTGTATGCCGCTCTCAAACAATACGATTACCCTGCGTTTGCGCAAAGCCAGTTGAACGACAGAGCCCAAGCGGGGATGCCGCCGTTTAGTTTTCAAGCCTTGGTTCGCGCGGATGCCCGCAGCCAAGACACGGCCCAGGCCTTTCTAAATGCGGCCAGCGCAAACGCCCAAACCGATATGGTGGCGTGGCCGGGCTGGGAAGATGCCTTGCAAGACATCACGCTGTACCCGGCGGTGCCCATGAGTATTCAACGGGTTGCCAATGTTGAACGCGCCCAAATGCTTGTAGAGAGCCCTTCGCGCAGTGCTTTGCAGCGGTTTTTAAATGGCTGGCAAAGTGTGTTGCACGCAACCCGCAAGCAAGACGAGTGCAAAGGTTTGATTCGCTGGGCTATTGATGTGGATCCGCTGGCCATTTAAGCCAGCTCCGCTATCCGCGCCCTGTCATCCAGGCCACCGCTGTGGCGAACGTAAAGAACGCAGCCGCTGTGGACACCAAAATAATGCGGGCGATGCGCCCGTTGTCAGCCCCAAAACGCTCGGCCAACATCGACACATTGCTTGCGCTAGGCAAAGCAGACACCAAGACCAAGACCGTTAAAGCAAAACCATCGATGGGCACGCCCCACGCGATCGCCGCTGAACCAACAGCAAACACCACCAAAGGGTGAACAAACAATTTAATGGCGGCAACTGGCAGCACACTGGACCAAGGAACCTGCGGCGCGTGGCCACTGGCCGACAACATATTTGAGCGCGCCAACACGGCGCCGATTGTGAACAAGGCGACCGGTGAGGCGGAATCGGCAAGCAAGCCCACTGTCATGGCCACCGGGGCGTAGAGCTGCCACTGAAATGCCGAAACCAGCGCCCCCGTCAAAATCGCCCACGGCATGGGATTGGCGGCCACGCCTTTGAGGGCATTTTTGGCGGCCTGCGCCGGGCTCACTTGGGCTGCGCCCTCGGCAGCGTTGTTGTCTTCATGGCCAAGACGCGAAAGCGCAATGCACAGCGACGTGGTGATCACCATATCCACCAAAATGGTCACGATCGCTGGCCCTGCAGCGGGTGCGCCGAGCAGGGCCACCAACAATGGAACGCCCATAAACCCGGTGTTGGGAAATGCGCCCACCAAAGCGCCAAACGCGGCGTCATTCCAACCAATACGGCCGCGCAAGGTGACCACCAACACCAACGCTACCATCACCAAAGCGCAAAACAAATACATCAATGCCACATTGGGATCAAGCAACTGCGCAATCGGCGTGGTCGCACCAAAGCGGTACAACATGCACGGCAAGGCAAAGAACAACACAAAGCTGTTGAGGCCTGGAATGGCAGCAAGCGGAAGCAAGCCCCGCCGGGCGGCCAGATAGCCACACAGCACCAAAGCAAAAAAGGGAAAGGTCACAGAAAGAATAGGCAGCATGGGGTGCATTGTCTCGCGAAATCTAAAACCACTCAGCCGTTAAGATGCAGGCCGCACCTAGGCCTCTTCGCCATTTTTTGGTTTTCCTTTTTCGCATGTCTGCCTCCCCCTCTACCGCCATGAACCTTGCCCAACAAGAGGCGGTCAATTACTTGCATGGCCCCTGTTTGGTTCTTGCCGGCGCAGGCTCTGGAAAAACCCGCGTAATCACCCATAAGATTGGCCGCCTGATCCAAATGGGCATGCCAGGGCAGCGCATCGCCGCCATCACCTTCACCAACAAAGCCGCTGCCGAAATGCGCGAGCGCGCCAAAGGCTTGATTGGAAAAGCAGCCAGTGATGTCCTCATTTGTACCTTCCACGCTTTGGGCGTTCGGATGCTTCGTGCCAATGGCGCTGCCTTGGGACTCAAACCCCAGTTCAGCATTTTGGATACCGACGACGTCACCAGCATTTTGAAAGACGCTGGCGGCACCACAGACGCGGCTACCGCGCGCGCTTGGCAATGGACCATCAGCGCCTGGAAAAGTGCCGGATTGAACGGCGCCCAAGCCCTCGCTGTGGCCAGCAACGACAGTGAGCGCATTGCGGCTGCCGTGATGGGGCGTTATGAAGAGCGCTTAACGGCCTACCAAAGCGTGGACTTTGATGACCTCATCAGCCTACCTTTGAAACTCCTGCGCGAACACCCAGAGGTTCGCGCCACATGGCAAGCGCGGATGGGCCACGTCTTGGTCGATGAATACCAAGACACCAACGCCACCCAATACGAAATGCTGAAACTGTTGGTGGGCTGTGAGCCCGATGGCAGCCGCGCGCGCCACCTCGACGGTGATTCCCGCTTTACCGCCGTGGGCGATGACGACCAGTCCATTTACGGTTGGCGCGGCGCCACGCTCGACAACCTTAAAAAATTGCCACTTGATTTTCCCAGCCTCAAGGTTGTCACGCTTGAACAAAATTACCGTTCTACCTCCGCCATCTTGCGGGCTGCCAATAACGTGATCGGCCCCAACCCCAAGCTGTATCCGAAAAATTTGTGGAGTGACTTAGGCGAAGGCGAGCCGGTGCGCGTGGTCGATGCAGACAACGAAGAGCATGAGGCCGAGCGCGTCGTCGCTCGCATCCAAAGTCTACGCGTCGAAGGAACCCTGGCGCAAGCGGGTGAACAATTCAAAGAGCTGCGTGACTTTGCCGTTCTGTACCGCGCCAACCACCAAGCCAAGCCCTTTGAAAAAGCACTGCGCAAAGCCAATATTCCCTACAAAGTATCTGGCGGCCAAAGTTTTTTTGACCGCGCTGAAATTCGCGATCTCTGTGCCTGGTTTCGCCTGTGGGCTAACAACGATGACGATCCTGCTTTCTTGCGCGCAGTCACCACGCCCAAGCGCGGCATTGGCCACCAAACGCTGGGCAGCTTGGGCGTTTTTGCCAGTCGCTACAAGCTCAGTCTCTTTGAAGCACTTTTTTCTTCGTCTTTGGGTTCGGTTTTGCCAGCCCGCGCTTTGGGAAGCTTGCATGAATTTGGCCGATTTGTGAACGACCTGCAGTTTCGCGCTCGCCACACACAAGGCGCGGACAACGCCAGGGAGTTTTTAAACGATTGGCTCAAAGACATTGGCTACGAGAAACATTTGTTTGACGGTGAGGAGAGTGAAAAAATTGCCGCCGCCAAATGGGGCAATGTCATGGAGTTTTGCGATTGGATGGCCCAGCGATGCGGCGGACAAGTGGTCGACGCAGCGGGTGTGTCCGACATCCGCGAGATCAAAAATTTGCTAGAAGTTTCGCAAACCATTGCCCTGCTTTCCACCATCAGCGAACGCGAACAAGACCAAAACGTGGTCACGCTTTCTACGTTGCACGCCTCCAAGGGCTTGGAGTGGCCCCATGTGATGCTGGTGGGCGTGACCGAAGGCATGCTCCCCTTCAAGATGAGCGATGGCGCAGACGCGCTTGGCGGCACCAGCCGCGCCGACGAAAGTGCCAATGAAGACATGGCCGAGCGTTTGCAAGAAGAACGGCGCTTGATGTATGTGGGCATCACCCGCGCCCAGCGCAGCTTGGCCGTGAGCTGGACCAAGCGCCGCAAAAAAGGCCGCGAACTGGTGTCGGCCTCGCCCAGTCGCTTTATTGCCGAAATGGGCTTAGACCAAGCCACCACCAAAGAAGACCCGCGCGAAAAGCTTCGGGCCTTGCGGGCGGAGTTTGCTGCGCGGGCAGAAGCGGCAGCCCTTGCAAAACCCTAGCGTTTTTTACGCCGATTTAGCGTCTCAACCAAGCCAACAAGCCCGCCGTTGAACCGTCCAACCCTGACGTGTTCCCAGACTCCAGTCGCGGGGCGATGTCTTTGGCCAAGACCTTGCCAAGCTCCACACCCCATTGGTCAAAGCTGTTGATGCCCCACAGCGATCCGCTGACAAAGACGCGGTGCTCTTGCAAGGCGATCAAAGCGCCCAGGCTGGTGGGTGTTAAATCGTCGAGCAACAAAAAGGTGCTGGGGCGGTTGCCGGGAAAGTCTTGGTGGCCCTGGGCGTCGGCTTGCCCCACCATCAAGGCTTGGGCTTGGGCCAAGGCATTGGCTAAGAGCAAGGGGTGGTGGTTCTCTAAGGTGTGGCGCGGTTTTTTAACCGCCACAAACTCCATGGGGACCACATCGGTGCCTTGGTGCAGCATTTGAAAGTAGGCGTGTTGCCCGTTGGTACCCGCCTCGCCCCACAAAACGGGCGATGTCCCAAAGGGCAAAAGCGCACCCGCAGCGTCCACGCGCTTACCGTTGCTCTCCATCTCGAGCTGTTGCAAATAGGCAGGCAAACGGCGCAAAGCGCTGTGGTAGGGCGCAATCGAGCGGCTGGTCAAACCATGGAAGTTGCGGTACCACACATCCAAGAGCCCCAAGCGCATAGGCAAATTGGTCTCGATGGGGCTGCTTCGAAAGTGTTCGTCCATGGCATGGGCGCCTGCCAAAAACTCACGAAAACCTGGGGCGCCAATGGCAATCGCCAAAGGCAAACCGATGGCAGACCAGAGCGAATACCGTCCGCCAACCCAGTCCCAAAATCCAAACGTCGTTTCAATGCCAAAGGCCTTGGCTGCAGCCACGTTGGTGGTCAGCGCGGCAAAGTGGCGGGTCGTATCGGTTTGCCCTTGCTGCATAAACCACCGCCTGGCCGATTGCGCGTTGGCCATGGTTTCTATCGTTGTGAAGGTTTTGCTGGCAATCAAAAACAAGGTTTTTTTCGCGTCTAGCTTCGCT
>CANJNX010000086.1 GCA_947475495.1 Comamonadaceae bacterium
CCAAACGCGTGCAAACATTCCAGGCGCCGCCCCTTTGACGCTTGCAGGAATACCCACACGAATTTGCGCCGTATGGGTTGCAGCGTCCATGACCGGCAATACCGATCCCGATCCCGCGTCCATGCGAGTGGGCATGGATTGCAAGCCGGGAATTTCAAACTGCACGTTGGCATAGTTGGCAGCCATTGCGCTTTGCGCGATGGTTGCAGTAATGCGCATTGCCGCTGGATCATGCATGACCAGCAGAGTTTTTCCAGGCATGGCCATATCGCCCAAGGTCACAGCCACCTCGCTCACCACGCCGGCATAGGGCGCTTGCACCACAAAGTAGTGTGACTGCGTTTGGGCTGCGTCGGACTGGGACTGCAGTGCTTGAACCTGCGCCTGCGTGGCTTGAAACTGCGCTTGCGAGCGGTCAAGCGCCGCTTGACTGATGTATTGCTTTTGAAAGAGTTGCTTTTGCCGCTCAAAGTCTTTGGCCGCTACATGGAGAGATGCCCGTGCCGCCTCGACTTGCGCGTGACTGGCAGCGGCATTTTGGTTGGCTGATCGCGCGTCGACGCGCAAGAGCTCTTGCCCCGCTTTGACCTGGTCACCGACTTTGACCTGCAAGGACACGATCGCGCCTGAAACCTGTGCAGCTAAGGCGGTTTGACGAATGGCCTCCACCACAGCGTCAAAACTCTGCATCTGCGCGTTCGCTGCGCCAGCGCTTGTCACCACCATGGTGGCCAAAGCACTATTTTCAGCCGCCCACAAGGGCACGTTCAAGCCCGCAGCCAAGAGCGATACAGCCAATACAGTTTTCAACATTGCAAACTCCTAAAGATTCCAAAATTTAGCAAATTTCTTATTTAGCTAAATGCGTAATTAAGCAAATAATACACTAGAATCTTAAAAATGCAATACGATCTGAAAATTAAAGTCCCTTCCACTCTTACAACCCAGGATTGCTCCGCTATGGAAAACCTTCCCCCCGAAGCGATGCGCGATGTGGCGGCCTACTTTCAGGCGCTTTCCGAACCCACACGCTTGCAATTGCTCAATCTGCTGCGCGAGGGCGAGCGCAATGTAGGGGATTTGGCACAACTCACCGGTTTTACCGCTGCCAATATTTCGCGGCATATGTCCATGCTGAGCCAGCAGGGCATGGTTGCGCGTGAGAGCCGCGGCACCAGCGTGTATTACCGGATCTCGGACGACTCTATTTATGCGCTATGTGACTTGGTGTGCGGAAACATTGCAAGAGAGCATGAACGCACAACCCAACAGCGCAAGGCCTTCTCTCGGACCTCTTAAGCGAATTGGCGCAAAGCGCGCAGGGTAAAAATTACGGGCTATCGCTGCCAATGGCGGGCCAGTGCTTGCGCAAGATAAGCCAAGCGACCAGCCCAATGCCCATCATGCACAAAGAGGCTGTCGCTAGCGCCACGGTCGAGTGCATGACCCACGGAGCAATAAGACCGGCCACAATGCCATTGGCGCCAGAGCCAATAAACATTTGCAAGGACGAGGCCATGCCCCGCCGATCGGGATGCAAATCAAGAACCAACAAGGTCACCACCGGGACCATCATGGCCCACCCGAAAGCAAAAATCCCCAAAGGCCAAAGCGCCCAACTGACATGGGCCGTTAAGAGCAGGTTGGCAATGAGATTGACAACCCCAATACACAGCATGATCACAAAGCCGTTGCGAATTTGCCGCTTCTGCGTGATCTTTCCTGCAACCCGGCCGCTGACCCAGGCACCCAACATGATCCCGCCGATGGTGACCAAGAAACACCAAAAAAATTGCTGTGGCAGCAAGTGCAAATGTTCGCCCAAGAAAACTGGCGCACTCAGAATATACAAAAACATGCCATTGAACGGAACGCCACTGGCCAAAGCCAAAAGTAAAAACCGCGGGTCTGCGCCGAGTTGCCAATAGCCTGCCAGCAAATTCTTGATATGAAAGTGCTGGCGCTGCGTGGGATGCAAGGTCTCAGGCAAGAGCCGGTAGTTTGCGATCCACAAAACAACGCCAAGAGCCGCCAAGAACCAAAAAATAGCATGCCACGAACTGTGAATCAGCAACCAACCGCCTAAGAGCGGAGCTATTGCAGGAGCGGCACCAAAGAAAAGCGTGATCTGGCTCATGACCTTTTGGGCCTGCGATGGCGCATACATATCGCGCACCACCGCCCGCGCAATCACAATGCCAGCCCCGGTGGACAGGCCTTGCATGGCGCGAAAGAAAATCAGTTGACCGATGCTTTGTGACAGCGCACAACCCACCGAAGCCAAGGTAAAGACTGCCAAGCCCCAAAGCACCACTGGTCTGCGGCCAAAGCTGTCGGAGATAGCACCGTGAAACAAAGCCATGAAGGCAAACCCAAACAGATACGCCGACAGGGTTTGTTGCATCTGCAATTGCGTTGCACCCAGCGATGCAGAAATCCCAGAAAACGCAGGCAAGTAGGTGTCAATCGAAAACGGCCCCAGCATGCCCAACACGGCCAATAAAACGGCAAAAGCCCATTGCGGCAAACGCCAAAGAGTGTGTGCGTCAGGATGCATAGGTTTTCAAGGAAGGGCCTCAGCGGGCTTGCGTGTGAAGAATGAAGCGCCAAACAAATTAAGCAGCAAGCCGGCCATCAACAACGCCCCGCCTGCAAAATGAATCGGTTTCATGGCTTCGCCAAAAACAAGCCACCCGGTGGTCAGCCCTACCAAAGGAACCAACAAACTAAAAGGGGCTACCCGGTTGGCTGGGTATTTAGAGAGCATGCGGGTCCATACCCCGTAACCAAACAAGGTGGCCCCCCAAGCCAAGTAGGCCAAGGCTGCGAACGACTGCCATTCAAAATGCACGAGCGCGTGCGTTATCGCCTCGGGACCTTCGATCCAGAGCGAAAGTAACAAAAAGGGAATGGGCGGAACCAGGCTGGCCCAGACCACAAACGCCTGCTGGTCCATTGGCCCAAACCGCCCCAGGGACCGCGTGACAATATTGCCACCGGCCCACATCACCGCCGCAGCCACCGTCAGCCCAAACCCTGCCAGAGGCATGCTCACGCCGTGGGCACTGCCAATCAAAACCAATCCGACAGCGGCCAAAGCCAAGCCCGCTATTTGGTTGAGTTGCCAGCGCTCCTTGAGCCACAGGGCCGCAAACAGCATCGTGAAAAAAGCTTGGGATTGCAATACCAACGAGGCCAAGCCAGAGGGCATGCCCAGATGGATTGCGCTAAACAAAAGAGCAAACTGCCCGACCGAAATCGTCATTCCGTAGAGCAGATACCAGCGCAAAGGAACCTTGGGGGCTTTAAAAAATAAGAGTGCGGGAAAAGCGGCGAGCACAAAACGCAAACAACCCAAAAGCAAAGGTGGAACGCCAACCACGCCTATCTTGATCACCGCAAAGTTCATTCCCCAGACCCACACGACAACCATCATGACAGCCAAGTCAGCAGGGGCTATAAAGACAAGCCCCTGCTTCTTCACAGTGATATCGGGCATGGTTAGGTGTGCGCTCTGAAAATCAGTGCACTCCAACCTTCCCAAGCGATGTAGGCACCCACCACCAACATCAAGGCGCTAGACAGGTACGGCGCTTTTTCTGCAAAAGCACCAAAACCGCTCCAGGCTTTCGTCGCGTGTCGCACACTCAATGCGGCTAAAGCGCCAGAGGCGACCATCGTAAGAGCCAGCCCCACACTGAAACTGAGGACCAAGGCCGTACCCAGCGCGAACTCCTTCAGTTGCAAACAGAGCAGCAAAACAGTGATCGATGCGGGGCACGGTATCAAGCCCCCGGTTAAGCCAAACACCACGATTTGCCCATGGGTCACCTGCTGACCCGTAAAACGAGTACGAATTTGCTCCGCATGGGCTTGCGCATGCGCATCTGTTGCATCTTCGTGATGATGGTCGTGATGATGATCGTGGTCGTGAGTGTGATGATGGTGATGGTTCGTTTTTTGGACGCGCCATGCCATCCAAATCGCAGTCGCAATAATCAAGGCGCCGCTGAGCAATTGTAAATAAGGCTCACTTGCCAACACATCCGTGTTTTGTCCAAAGTACAGCCCAAGCAAAGCCACGGCCCACACTACGGCGGTATGGGAGACGGTAGCGGAAAGACCCAAGAGCACCGCCTGCGCCACTGTTCCCCGCACAGCGATGATGAATGCGGCCATCATGGTTTTGGAGTGGCCCGGTTCGAGTCCATGCAAAGCGCCCAAGGCAATGGCGCTGGGAACAAACAACCATGCGCTCGCAGAACCTTGCTGCAACAGCAATGAAAAATCAGCCATTGGTTTTATTTTTTTCCGAAAAGAAGGAGTAAATCCTGCTGTGCCATCGGGTTCCTATCCAATTGCAAATGGTCTTTGATGTGACTGAGGTGCTCGCGCATTAACTTTTCCGCCATATTGCAATCACCAACGCTTAAAGCCGCAACAAGCGCGGAATGTTCGTCGTCGCGGCAATTGCTAAATCCTGCATCGCCATACATGCCAATGATTAAAGAGCTGCGTGCAATCAAATCCTTAACGATGCGCAACATCACTTCGTTACCAGCGAGTTGGGCTAAGGCTGCGTGGAACAAGCCTGATAAACGAATCGCTTCGCGACGATTGCCTTCTTTATGGGCTGCCAATTCTTGCTTCACATTTTTCTTTAATGCGGTGATGTCAGCGCGTTTGGCTCGCGTAGCCGCCATTCGAATCAAAGGCGGTTCAACGAGTAGCCGCGCTTCAAACACCGCGCGCGCTTGTTCAGCCGTAGGTTGAGCGACATAGGCCCCCCGGTTGGGCTGCAATTCAACAACTTCACGGCTCGCCAGGATCAGCAATGTACGCCGGATGCGCATCCGACCTACGCCAAAAGCCGTACACAAACTGGCCTCGGAAAGCTTGGCGCCTGGCGCTAAACGCTGGTCAATGACCGCCTCATAGATGCGCTCAACGATGTACTCCTCTTGTCCATCGTCAGGGTTAACCATCACTGGCATAGGACCTTTACCTGCATGTTGTGCCTCAATTCAAAATTCGTGCCAACCGAAAAAATTTGTAACTTTTCATCACTATCTTACAGGCGGATTGATTTCGGGATTGAAAAAAGATGTTGACAAGATTGTTAACAAGATTAAAGATGCGCCTACCAACCTGCAAAGGCACCGGCCGACAGGATGGACCCTTCCTTCCACTTCCACTCCCAAGGAGTCTTGTTCATGAAAAAGCGTAATTTCATTGCTACCAGTTTGCTATCAGCCCTGATGGCTGCAGGATTTTGCAGCGCAGCCTTGGCTGCAAACCCAGTTTTAAAAATTGGTTTTGTCGGTGTAACCTCTGGCCCCGCTGCAAGCTGG
>CANJNX010000087.1 GCA_947475495.1 Comamonadaceae bacterium
TGTCGATTTGGACAAAGTCTTGGTTAGGATGCTTGCGTCCGCCTTGCGGAGGAACGCTTGCCATCGTGCCTTCTATGAGTTTGAGCAAGGCTTGTTGCACACCTTCACCAGACACATCTCGGGTAATCGACGGGTTGTCAGATTTACGAGAAATTTTGTCGATTTCGTCGATATAGACGATGCCGCGCTGGGCGCGATCAACTTCGTAATTGCAACTTTGGAGCAATTTAAGGACGATGTTTTCGACGTCTTCACCCACATAACCGGCCTCGGTTAGTGTTGTGGCATCAGCCATCACAAAAGGCACATCGAGCATACGCGCCAAGGTTTGGGCCAACAGGGTTTTTCCTGAACCCGTCGGGCCGATCAGCAAAATATTGCTTTTAGCGAGCTCAACGTCGTCTTTTTTAGACTTTTCTTTGTGCCGCAAGCGCTTGTAATGGTTATAGACAGCCACCGCCAAAGTACGCTTGGCGGGTTCTTGGCCGATGACGTAGTTGTCGAGATTGGCTTTGATCTCCGCGGGGGTGGGAAGCTCATCGCGCGCTTTGGACGCGTCCCCAATAGAGGGGACTTCATCCCGAATGATTTCATTGCATAAGTCAATGCATTCGTCACACACAAAGACTGAAGGCCCAGCGATCAGCTTTTTAACTTCGTGCTGGCTCTTTCCGCAAAAAGAGCAGTACAGATTTTTTTCGCCAGAAGCGCCTTTTTTATCGGCCATGGGACTTTTGCCTTTTCGCTAATTTACGCAATGATAACCAAATAAAAACGGCGCCTTTCTATGAGAAAGACACCGTTGTAGATAGTGCTTTAACTGGTTATTTTCAAGGGCGTTTTGAAATAACCTGGTCAATTAACCCATATTCTTTGGATTCTTCGGCGGACAGGTAGTAATCCCGCTCCGTATCGCGTTCAATTTTCTCTAGCGGCTGGCCTGTGCGTTCCGCCAAAATTTTGTTCAATTGCTCGCGTGTTTTGAGAATCTCGCGGGCATGAATTTCAATTTCTGTGGCTTGGCCTTGGGTTCCGCCCAAGGGTTGGTGAATCATGACCTTGGAGTTGGGCAAGCAAAAACGCTTGCCTTTGGCGCCCGCTGTCAGCAAAAAGGCGCCCATGCTTGCGGCCATGCCGATACACAGGGTAGATACATCGGGCTTGATGAAGTTCATGGTGTCAAAAATTGCCATTCCTGCGCTCACAGAGCCCCCGGGTGAGTTGATGTAGAAAGAAATATCCTTGTCTGGGTTTTCACTTTCTAAAAACAACAACTGGGCGACCACCAAATTCGCCGTTTGGTCGTTCACCGGCCCGACCAGAAAAATAACGCGTTCTTTGAGCAGACGCGAATAAATGTCATACGAGCGCTCTCCCCGGCCAGATTGCTCGATCACCATGGGGACCATGCCTAAGGCTTGGGTTTCATATGCGCTTGGCATTGCAAATTTCACGTTCATAGCTTCTCCAAATAAGTGGGCTTAATTCTGCCCCATCAACTCGTCAAATGTGACCTGTTTTTCAGAAACCTTGGCCTTGGCCAGGACAAACTCGGTCACGTTGTTCTCAATCACGACCGCTTCGACTTCTGCCATGCGGCGGTTGTCGCCGTAATACCAACGCACAACATCGGCTGGTTTTTCATAGCTGGCAGAGAGTTCGTCGATATGGGCTTTGATCTGGTCGTGGTTTGCATGGAGCGCATTGGCGCGCACCAACTCTGCCACCACCAATCCTAAGCGCACGCGGCGCTCGGCCTGGGGGGTGAACATTTCGGCAGGAATAGGTGCTTTGTCAGCGTCTTTGATACCGCGTTGCTTGAGGTCTGCACGCGCACCTTCGATCAAGCGGTCCACTTCCGACTGCACGCTGGCTTTAGGCAAGTCCAGCTCCGATTTAGAAACCAAGGCATCCATCACGGCTTGCTTGTTGCGGCCTTGCAAGCGTGATTTGACTTCGCGCTCTAGGTTTTTGCGAATGTCGGCGCGCAAGCCTTCCACATTAGCGGCTGCAATGCCCAAGGCCTTTGCCAAAGCGTCATCCACTTCGGGCAAATGTGCGGCTTCGATTTTTTTCAAGGTGACCATGAAATCGGCTGTTTTGCCTGCCACATCTTTTCCATGGTATTCGGCGGGAAATGCCAAGGGAAACGTTTTGCTTTCGCCAAACTTCATGCCACGGGTGGCTTCTTCAAACTCTTTGAGCATTTGGCCGTCGCCCAAAATGAATTGGAAGCCTTCGGCCTTGCCGCCTTCAAAAACTTCTCCGTCGATTTTTCCTTCGAAATCCACGGTGACGCGGTCAGTGTCCTCTGCCGCAGCATCGTGGGGGCGTTGTGAAAAGGTGCGGCGTTGCTTGCGCAAAATATCGATGGTTTTATCGATCGCTGCTTCTGAGACTTCGGCCTTGATTTTTTCCACTTCCGCAGTCGTGAGATCACCAATCTTGACTTCAGGAAATACCTCAAAAATAGCGTCAAACGCCATTTGGCCTTCTGCGGCACCAGTAGCTTCGGTGATTTTCGGTTGCCCAGCAACCCGTAATTTGGCTTGGTTGGTCGCTGCTGCAAACGCTTCGCCGACTTTGTCGTTCATGACTTCGTAGTGCACGGAATAACCATAGCGCTGTGTCACCACGTTCATGGGCACTTTTCCGGGGCGAAAGCCATCCATCTTGACCGTACGGGCGAGTTTGCGCAAACGGGTTTCTACTTCGGATTGAATCGTGCCAACTGGCAAGTTCAAGGTAATTTTGCGTTCTAATTTTTCCAAAGTTTCAACGATCACGGTCATGGGATGCTCCTAAATAATAGGGGCAGCTACGAGCCCCACAATGGCTACAGGCTGCCCCGAAGTTTTCAAATACTACTCAAAGGGGTGGTGCGCGGGGGGGGACTCGAACCCCCACAGTATTGCTACCGTCAGGACCTAAACCTGGTGCGTCTACCAATTTCGCCACCCGCGCTAAATATTCACCAACCCGCTGTTCACACCGCACCAAGGCGCAGCCGTTCTACAGCAGATCGTTTGAAATCGGTCAGCCGGCTATTTTAACCTGCGTTCATGCAGCGATTGCTGGAGCCTCGCGACGCACCTTGAACCATGCCGCGTACATTGCTGGGAGCGCAAGCAAAGTCAGAACCGTGGCCACGATCAGCCCACCCATGATGGCAATAGCCATCGGGCCCCAGAAAACTGAACGCGACAAGGGGATCATCGCCAATACAGCGGCGGCGGCAGTCAGCACGATTGGCCGCAAACGCCGCACCGCAGACTCCACAATGGCATCCCAAGCGGGCACCCCGTTGGCGCGGTCTTGCTCAATTTGATCAATCAAAATGACGGAGTTGCGCTGAATCATCCCCATGAGCGCAATCACGCCCAAGAGTGCGACAAACCCAAAGGGGCGGCCAGAAACCAGCAACGCAGCGGCTACGCCTGCAATTCCCAGTGGACCCGTCAAAAAGACCAGCATGGCACGGCTAAAGCTGTGCAGTTGCAGCATCAACAACGTAAAAGTAATAAACAGCATGATGGGAATACCAGCAGCGATCGAGCTCGAGCCCTTGCTACTTTCCTCGACTGCGCCAGCAACCTCAATGCGGTAGGCACTGTCGCCTTGTACTTTCCATTGCTTTTCTAAAGCGCGCAGGCTGGGCACAAGCTCGGCCGTTACGGTCGCACCTTGCAGGCCTTCGATGATGTCGCCTTGCACAGTGATCGCGTAATTCCGTCCATCACGCCATAAAACGCCTGGCTCCCACGCAAACGTGGGTTTGGCAATTTGCGTTAAAGGAATGGATTTTCCGCTGGCAGTTGGCAAATAGGCGTTGCCGATATCGGTAATCGCGTTGCGCTCATCTTCGGGTTGACGTAAGACGATATCAATGAGCTTGTCGCCTTCACGAAACTGACCCACCGTACTGCCAGACAGCAGGGTTTTAGAGGCTTGCGCAATCGACTGGCTGGTCACACCCAAAGCCCGCGCTTTACTTTGATCCACTTCTAAACGCAAGACTTTGACGGGTTCGTTCCAGTTGTCATTGACGCCGCGCATGTGTGTGTTGGCTCGCAATATTTCTTTCACCTCATTGGCGCGCATGCGCAGTACATCAGGGTTGTCCCCAAGCACGCGAAACTGCACGGGATACGCAATCGGCGGCCCGTTAGGCAAAATTTTGACGCGGGCGCGCACCTCAGGAAATTCTTGGGCCATCAAAGCAGGCAACCCAATACGCAAAGACTCTCGGCGCTTTAAATCATGTGGCAAGATAATGAATTGCGACACATTGGACTGAGGGAAGATGGCGTCCAATGGCAAATAAAAACGAGGAACGCCCGAGCCGATCCACGTGGAGACACTTTCAACGCCTGTCTCTTTCATGAGCCGTGCTTCGATGCGTTGCGTTGTGGCTTCGTTGGCCGCAAATGCGGTTCCCTCGGGGTACCAGACATCGAGCAAAACTTCGGGGCGGCTGGAGTCCGGGAAAAACTGCTGCTGCACTTTACCCATCCCCAAAATACCCAAACCAAAGGTCGCAACCATGATGCCGATGGTGATCCAGCGGTGTAATACACACCAGTTCACAGCATTGCGAAAGCTGTTGTAAAAAGGCGTATCAAACAACTCCTCGCTGGCCTGGCCCGCATGGTGGGGCTTGACTTTGAGCAGCACCGTTCCCAAGTAAGGAACGAAATACACCGACACCAACCAGCTCAAGACCAAGGCCAATACGGTCACCCCAAAAATTGCAAAGGTGTATTCCCCAACAGTCGACTGGGCAATACCGATCGGCAAGAATCCCACGGCCGTAATCAAAGTCCCAGTCAGCATGGGCATGGCGGTAATTTCATAGGCAAAGGTTGCGGCGCGAACTTTGTCGTAGCCCTCTTCCATTTTTCGCACCATCATCTCAACGGCGATGATCGCGTCATCCACCAACAAGCCCAGGGCAATGATCAACGAGCCTAATGAAATTTTGTGCAGGCCAATGCCCCAGTAGTACATCCCCAAAAACGTCACAGCCAAGACCAGCGGAATCGTAATTCCAACCACCAAGCCGGGACGCATATCGACGTAATAGCGCCGGTACCAGGCATGGACACCCGGTCGGCGATGCAGGCCGAGCGCGACAAAGCTGACCCCCAACACGATCACGATCGCCTCGATCAACACACTGACAAATTCATTTACTGATTTAGACACCGCTGTCGGCTGGTCTTGAACTTCCACCAAACGCAAGCCTGCAGGCAACTCCGCATTGATGGTTGACACTTTGTCTTTCAGCGCTTTGCCCAAGGCCAAAATATCACCTCCCTTGGCCATCGAA
>CANJNX010000088.1 GCA_947475495.1 Comamonadaceae bacterium
AACTACATCGTGGGCAACTGCGCGATGCTGTGGCCTGCCAAAGGGGGCAGCATGGGTATGGGCTACCCCGGGCACCGGGTCGCGGTGATTGACGAGGCAGGACGCGAATGCCCGGTGGGCGAGGCCGGCGATGTGGCTTTGCACCGTTTCAGTCCCAGTGGCCAGCCTGATCCCATTTTCTTTTTGGGCTATTGGAAAAACGCCGCTGCGACCCAGTCGAAGTTCACGGGTGACTGGTGTCGAACAGGGGACTTGGCAGTGCGCGATGCCGATGGTTACCTGTGGTACCAAGGCCGCAGCGATGATGTGTTCAAGTCAGCGGGTTACCGTATTGGCCCGGGAGAAATTGAAAATTGCCTCGTCAAACACGCAAGTGTGGCCAACGCGGCCGTTGTTCCCAAACCCGACAAAGACCGCGGTGCCTTGGTCAAGGCGTATGTGGTCATTGCGCCTGAATATTTGGCAAGCCATCGTGCACACCAGACTGACCCGGTTGCATTTCAGGCGCAATTGATCGTGCAACTCCAAGACCACGTGAAGGCGCTCTTGGCACCGTACGAGTACCCCAAAGAGATTGAATTCGTAGATGCCTTGCCCATGACCACCACGGGAAAAGTGCAGCGGCGTATATTGCGTTTGCAAGAAGAGGCTCGCGCCGCACAGCGTTCATGACGCTGGCCAAGCTGCCAACGTGACACCCCAGTTTTATTTAAATCCTAAACTCAGATCTATGAAAACCATTCAACTCGGTCAAAGCGACCTGCATGTACCTCCAATTTGTTTGGGCACCATGACGTTTGCAGAGCAAGTCGATGAGCCCACCACCCACTCCTTGCTCAGCCATGCGCTTGAGCGTGGCTTGACTTTTTGGGATACCGCGGAAATGTACGCCGTTCCCCCAAGGCCAGAAACCTTTCAAGTGACTGAACGGTTTATCGGAAATTGGATTGCGAATAACCCGTCAGCACGCCAAAAAATAACCTTGGCCACCAAGGTCGCTGGTCCCTCGCGTGGAATGCCCTGGGTGCGCGGCGGCGCCATGGATGTGACCAAAGCGGACATCATTGCTGCCTGTGATGGCAGCTTGCAGCGCTTGCAAACCGATGTGATTGACCTCTACCAATTGCATTGGCCCACCCGCAACGTGCCTATTTTTGGCATGGCGCACTTTGACCCTAGCAAAGACCGCGAAGTCACCTCCATGCACACGCAGCTTGACGCATTGAACACCCTGGTGCAAGCGGGCAAGGTGCGGGCTGTCGGTTTATCCAACGAAACGCCTTACGGAGTGCATGAGTTTGTCCGACTGGCTGAACAGCACAGTTTGGTGCGTGTGGCTTCGGTTCAAAACGCCTACTGTTTGCTCAACCGCAGCCATGAAAACGGGCTCGATGAAACCATGCACCGCTTGGGCGTCTCGCTGCTGGCGTATTCGCCCTTGGCGTATGGATTGCTCACTGGTAAATACGACCGAAGTGGAATCACCGGCCCCGATGCACCGGCACAGGCGCGTATCACCAAGTTCGAGTCCACCCGCAAGCAACGCTGGGGCCGTCCGGAGTCTTTGGCGGCAGCCCGGCGCTACAACGCCTTGGCAATCGAAAACAGTATGACACCCACCCAAATGGCCTTGGCCTTTTGTTACACCAAATGGCAAGTCGCCAGCACCATCATCGGTGTGACCAGCCAAGCGCAGCTTGACGAAAACATCAAGGCCTGGGGCACGGTGTTGACCCCCGAGGTGCTCAAGGCCATCGATGCCATTCGCGCCGAGATGCGTGACCCTGCGGTGTAAGTGGGCAGGGCCGTGGCACACCATGTCAGTGAAACACCTGCAACGCAGTTTCTCAAGCAACAAAAAGTTGGGTTCACCGAGCATCCGTATGACTACCTAGCGCATGGTGGCGCACAGCACAGCGCCCAGGTGCTGGGCTGGGACCCTTTTCATGTGGTCAAAACCCTCATCATGCAAGACCAAGACGCCAAGCCCTTGGTGGTATTGATGCATGGCAACCGCAAAGTCTCGACCAAAAATTTAGCCCGGCAGATCGGCGCCAAGTCCATCGAACCCTGTACGCCTGAGGCAGCGCAGCGCCACAGTGGCTATTTGGTGGGGGGAACATCGCCTTTTGCGACCCGTAAAACCATGCCTGTTTTTATTGAACAAAGTATTCTTGCGCTTCCCCAAATTTTGATCAATGGCGGACGCAGGGGCTTCTTGGTGGGACTAGACCCGCAGGTCTGCATGGCCTTGCTAGGCGCAAAGGCAGTACAGTGCGCCTTAGAAGATTAAAACGAAGAGAAAGACTTGATTTTGGAAGCTCTTAGCCCTTTTTACCCCGCACTCGCAACCCTTGGTGCCACCCTGGCCGCTTATCTGGTTGGGTCTTTGTCCTTTGCGGTGATTGTCAGCCGCCTCATGGGCTTGAACGATCCGCGAACCTACGGAAGTAAAAATCCAGGTGCGACCAATGTGTTGCGCTCAGGCAGCAAGGCGGCTGCGGTCGCGACCTTGTTGCTCGATGCGCTCAAGGGCTGGGTTCCCGTGTATTTGGTACAGCAGTACGGCGCACCTTATGGGCTTGAAGGTGCAACGCTCGCCTTGGTGGGCTTGGCTGCCTTTTTAGGCCATTTGTTCCCGGTTTTTTTCCGCTTTGAAGGTGGCAAAGGTGTGGCTACCGCGATGGGTGTGGTCGTAGCCATCAGTGGCGGCTTAGGCCTGGCAACCGGTGTCACCTGGTTGCTGATCGCTTTTTTCTTTCGCTATTCCTCTTTGGCTTCATTGATCGCCGCTGTGTTTGCGCCGGTGTACTACCTGATGGGGGATGGGGTGGCTTGGCGCACCGACCATGCCCAAGCCCTGAGTTTGGTCGTGATCAGCGGCTTTTTAATTTGGCGGCACAGTGAAAATATGTCGCGCTTGGTCAAAGGGACGGAATCGAAGCTGGGTAAAAAGTCTTAGTCTCTGAAGTTGTTGAAACTCACCGGTACGTCGGTGATTTCCTTTTTGAGCAAGGCCATGGCGGCTTGCAAGTCGTCGCGCTTAGCGCCCGTCACTCGGACGGAGTCGCCTTGAATTGAGCCTTGGACTTTGAGTTTGCTGTCTTTGATGATGCGCTGGATTTTTTTACCCAGTTCGGCCTCTATGCCGTTGCGCACTTTGATGACTTGCTTGACCTTGTCGCCCCCCATCTTTTGGACATCACCCATCTCTAAAAAGCGCACATCCACGTTGCGTTTGGTGAGCTTATTTCGCAACACATCTTCAATTTGCGCCAATTGAAACTCTGCATCGCCGATCATGGTGATTTCTTTGTCTTTGATTTCGATGCTGGCAGACGTGCCTTTGAAGTCAAATCGGGTGGTGATCTCTTTGGTGGTGTTTTCGACACCATTTTTCACATCCACCAAATTGGCTTCGCAAACCGTATCAAATGAAGGCATGAAACTAATCTCCTGTCAGGGGTCAATGGGGGCCGGCGCACACGGTGGCAGGCGCGGCAATGCGACAATCCCACCATGTTAGTCGAGAAAAACGTCCCCCTTCAGGCACTCAATACATTTCATATCGTGGCCCGGGCCCATGCTTTGGTGCGCGTGCGCAGTGATGCCGATGTGTTAGCCGTCTTGGCTGATCCAGACTGGGCTGCGGCTCCTAAATTTGTCTTGGGCGGGGGCAGCAACCTGGTCTTAACAGGCGATGTCAAGCCGCTGGTGCTCAAAGTGGAAGTTCAAGGACGCCGGGTTGTGGGAGAGACCGCCAAAGCGGTCATTGTGGAAGCCGGGGCAGGGGAAGATTGGCACGACTTTGTTGCATGGACGCTGGCCCAAGGGTTGCCGGGGCTGGAGAACATGGCTTTGATTCCCGGCACAGTCGGGGCCTCGCCCGTTCAAAACATTGGGGCCTATGGGGTGGAGCTGCAAGACCGGTTTGATTCGCTAGACGCTATCGATCTCACCACGGGCACAATATTCACCTTGAACGCCGCCCAGTGCGCCTTTGGTTACCGCGACTCTATTTTTAAGCACGGTGGAACAGCGCCAAGTTTGGGGTTGAAAGACCGGGCGATGATTTTGCGGGTGCGCTTTGCTTTGCCTAAAGTGTGGAAACCCGTACTAGGTTATGCCGACCTCGATAAAAAACAGGCGCAAGCTGCTTGTGACCATCCCACGGCGCAGCAAATTTTTGACTGGGTGTGCGAAATCCGCCGAGCCAAGTTGCCAGACCCTGCAGTGATTGGCAATGCGGGCAGTTTCTTTAAAAACCCGACCGTCACGGCCGAGCAATGTGCCGACATCATCGCGCGCGACCCCAAGGTGGTGCACTACCGCTTAGACGATGGCAGTTACAAGTTGGCCGCTGGGTGGTTGATTGATGCTTGCGGTTGGCGTGGCAAAACGGTCGGCCAGGCGGGCGTGTATGAAAAACAAGCTCTGGTGTTGGTGAATTTAGGTAGCGGAGCAGGGGGTGCCACGGGCGGTGAGGTGATGACCTTGGCCGGCGCCATTCAAACCAGCGTGTACGAACGCTTTGGATTGCGCTTAGAGACAGAGCCCGTAGTTTTGTAATTGTTTGTGGTTTGAATGGATGAGCGGAAAAAATGAAGCATATTTTGGTTTTAGGTGGAACGGGTTTTGTAGGTGCGCATGTGTGCGAAAAATTAGGCCAGGCGGGCTACCGTGTCAGTGTGGCAACGCGTAAAGCGCGCAACGCCAGCCACATTCAGCATGTGCCGACATTGACCGTGCTTGAACTCGATATCCACAACGAACAAGCTTTAACGCAGGCGATGCAGGGCGTCGATGCCGTGGTGAATTTGGTCGCTATCTTGCACGGCAGCGCCGCTGCGTTTGAGCGCGTACACGTGGAGTTAGCCCAAAAAATAGGCCGCGCTTGTGTGAAAAATGGGGTGAAACGCTTGGTACACATCAGCGCCTTAGGCGCCTATGCAGCGCACCCCGAAACGGCCCCTTCCAACTACCTGCGCAGCAAAAGCCGCGGAGAGGTAGCGTTGCAAACCATCACAGGCCAATCCCAGAGCGCCACCCAGCTCACGGTTTTACGACCCAGCGTGATCTTTGGGGCGCAGGACCAGTTCCTCAATGTCTTTGCCAAGTTGCAGCGCGTTTTTCCGGTGATGCCTCTGGCGTGTGCAACCGCAAAATTTCAACCGGTATGGGTGGAAGACGTGGCCTTGGCCGTGGTGCGCTGCTTGCAGCTTTCAGGTGCAGCCGTCAAAGCATTGCCCGTCATTGAGGCGGTAGGGCCTGATGTATATACGCTCAAAGCTTTGGTGCAATTGGCTGCGCGCTATAGCGGCAT
>CANJNX010000089.1 GCA_947475495.1 Comamonadaceae bacterium
ACTTGCAGATTTTCCCTTGGAAAAATCGAGCATATTGAGCGCAGCAATACGTGCTTGTTCTGCCGCGTTGGGTTGAATTGCACTCACGACCGGGGTACCGGTCAGCAAGTCCATGGCCTCAGCGCAGTCGCCTGCGGCGTAAATTCCAGGCACATTGGTTTGCAAATGGGCATCTGTCAGCACACCCGCTTTACACGCAATACTGCTGCCCTTTAAAAAATCAATACAAGGACGAACGCCGGTAGCGCTGATCACCAAATCGGCTTCCACGGTTTTACCGTTAGAGAGTTTGACTTTGAGGGGCTTGCCCGGGGCAATGGCTTCTACTTTGGTTCCTGTAAAAACTTGCACACCCTTTTTTTCACACCAATCGCGAATCATTCCGCCCGCGGTCGGGCCCATCATGCGCGGGACCATGCGGTCACCCATCTCCACCACACTGAGCTCAACCCCACGCGCTGCCAAAGCCTCCATGATGATGCAGCCAATAAAGCCTGCACCCATCTGCAACACCTTGGCGCCCGGTTTGGCCAAAGCCATGATTTTTCGAGCGTCGTCCAGGGTCCAGCAGGTATGCACGCCCGTACTGTCCATACCCGCTATGGGCGGATGCACCGGGCGTGAACCGGTGGCCAGTAAAAGCGTATCAAAGCTGACTTTTTTACCCGAAGCCAGCGTGATAGTTTTTTTGGAAACGTCCACGCTGCTCGCACCGTCTTGAATGACTTCAATCTTCAAGTCAGAAAAGTGGCTCGAACTCTTACGCAAATGGGTTCCGCCTTCAGCCACCTTGCCAATAAGCAAGTAAGGAATAGCCATGCGGGAATACGCCGCCTCGGGTTCATCACCAATGATGGTGATGGTGTCCAGCGGGGCGTGTTTACGCAGGGTTTCAGCTGCGATCACGCCCGCTGGCCCGGCGCCAAGAATGACGTGGTGGGTCATGGTGACTCGCTTTTGAATTACAAGCTCAAACGCTTGCGGGTGGCTGCAGTGGGGTGTCCTTCTTTGTCCCAGCCGCGGGCTGCGTAGTACTTGGGCATCATGTCAGCCAGCATATTGACTTTGCCTGTGGCAGGGCCCGTTTTGCAAGCTTCTTTGAGTAAGCGCGGAGGCAAGCTGTCGTCTTTGGCAGTAAAGCCAGCACGGTTGTTGAACTCGCGCTCCATATTCCAAATACGTTCACCAATTTTTTCCAACTCTTCGGTGGTGTATTCCTCGCCAATAGCCGCTTGCATTTGCGGTGCCAAATCGGCCAAACCCCAGGCAAAGGTCGTGAAGATGCACAGGCCCGATGAGTCAAACGCCGCTGTGGCGTCTTGAAAGGCTTTGACCAACTCGGGTTTGCCTTCGTGCTCCAGCGGGTCGGTTTTCACTGGAATACCAAGCACTTCAGACGCAATGGTGTATCCGCGCAAATGGCAGCCGCCGCGGTTGGAGGTGGCGTACGCCAAGCCAATGCCTTGGATCGCACGGCCGTCATACGCTGGGAACTCTTGCCCTTTGCTGGACATGCTGAGCTCGGGGTGGCCGTATTTGGCGGTAAGGCGCTTGGAGCCTTGGCCAATTTCTTTGCCAAAGCCACGGCTGTAAATGGTTTCTTCAACCAAATAAGCGAGTGCTTGGGCTGAACCAAATTTGGCTTCAATGCCAATTTGCTCCTTCGTCAAAACGCCCATGTCATACAGCTCCATGACCGCGCCTACTGTTGCGCCAAAGCTAATGGGGTCAATGCCTTCTTCATTGCAAAGCATGGTGGCGTATTGCAAAGTCTCTAAGTCGTTGACGCCATTGGCTGCGCCCAGCGCCCAAGCGGCTTCGTATTCCAAGCCACCAGAGGCACCCCAGTATTGCGGCTTGTTGGCGACCGTAAAGTGGCCTTGGTCCATCTTGCTGATACGCCCGCACGCAATGGTGCAACCAAAACAGGCTTGGTTGGTCACCAGTTGTTTTTTGCCATCGGTCGCGCGTGGGGTTGCCATCGCCTCTGCCGAAATGTCTTTGGCGCCTTCGAACTGGTTGTCACGGTGGTTACGGGTAGGCAGTCCGCCGACCTCGTTGATCACGTTCATCAGCACCTGCGTTCCGTAGGCGGGCAAGCCCTGGCCTGTCACGCCGTTTTCTGCCAAGATTTTCTTCTTCTCGGCCGTGGCTTTCATGAAGGCTTTGGGGTTAAGAATATTGCCAACGCCTTTGGTTCCACGAACAGCAATGGCTTTCAGGTTTTTGCTGCCCATGACGGTGCCCACGCCAGAGCGTCCGGCAGCACGGTGTAAATCATTCACCACGGCAGCGTACAAAACGCCGTTCTCTCCCGCTTTTCCGATGCTCGAGACACGGGTTAAGGGGTCTTGCAGACTTTTCTTCAATGTCTCTTCGGTTTCCCACACACTCTTGCCCCACAAATGCGAGGCGTCGCGCAACTCTGCGACATCGTCATTGACGTACAGGTACACCGGCTTGGCGCTCTTGCCTTCGAAGATCACCATGTCCCAGCCGGCCATCTTGAACTCCGCACCCCAGTAGCCACCGGAATTAGAGCAGGCAATTGTGCCGGTTAGCGGGCTTTTGGTAATCACGGTGTAGCGTCCGCCTGTGGAGGCCATGGTCCCAGTCAAGGGACCGGTTGCCCAAATGATTTTGTTCGCTGCAGACAAGGGGTCGACTTTCGCGTCAACCTCCTCGACCAAGTATTTCGAACCCAGGCCGCGCGAGCCTAAGTAGTTACGTGCCCACTCTTTGTTGAGGGGTTCCGACTTGACAGTTCCTGCGGTCAAGTCAACGCGAAGAATTTTTCCAGCCCATGCCATAGTGATGCTCCTAGAAATTAGGTAATAAACGTTGTAGTAGCAGCTTTGGCTTTAGCCTGCGCTTGGCTGGTTAGCCAATTTGTCAGCCCACTGCTCCATCTTGCCCAGGCCCGTCCAGTTGGCATCAATGAAGGTGATAGCGCCTGTTGGGCAGGCAGAGGCACATGCAGGGTCACCACCGCAGAGGTCGCACTTTTGCACCTTGCCGGTTTCTTCCACATAGTTAATCGTTCCAAATGGGCAAGCAATCGTACAGACCTTGCAACCCACGCAAGTGGCTTCATTGACCACCTTGGCGCCGGTGGCTTTGTCCACCGTGATGGCTTCTACAGGGCACGCATGCAAACACCAGGCTTCGTCGCATTGGGTGCAGGTATAAGGTACTTTTTTACCGGTATGGTGAAAGTCAAACACCTTGATACGCGATTTGGCAGTCGCAAATGTGCCGTAATTCTCAAATGAACACGCCATTTCGCACTGCATACAGCCTGTGCACTTGTCTGCGTTGATATGCAACGTTTTTTGCATGCGTAACTCCTAGGAGGGGGTAAAAGCACGCAAGTTATGCAATCGCGTGCCTATGAAATGAAATACATAGTCATTGTTGGCGTTTGCCTGGGGTTTGGGATTGGTACTTACCCTAGTCGGAAAAGGGTTTTGCAAAAAATCTTCTAGGCTCTGTCAACTCGCAGCTTTACGAAGGGTTTCAACAACCGGTCGGCTCAACACCTCGCGCAAACCCCACCAACCCGCTGCCAGAGCCAAAACTGCGCCTACCACTGCGCCCGCCAAAGGGACCCATAGCGAAACCGTCCAAGAAAAGTCGAATACATACCTCGCCAATGCCCAACCCACGACGCTTGCGACACACGAGGCCAGAAAGCCAGCCAACAGGCCAACGCCGGCCAGCTCGATCCTTTGAACCTGGCGCAGCAAGCGGTTTTGTGCCCCAATGGCGCGCATGATGGCAAAGTCACGGGCACGTTCCTCGCGCGTTGCGCTGACGGCTGCAAATAAAACCACCAAACCTGCAGCCAAAGTGAATCCAAATAAAAACTCGACCGCTCCAATAACTTGGTCTAAGACCCGTTGAACCTGGCTGATCGTGGCGCTCATATCGATGTTGGTGACGTTGGGAAAGGCTCGAACCAAAGCGTTGTCGAAACCGGGAGTCAGCGGCGCTTTGAAGGCACCCATATAGGTTGCAGGCACTTGGCCTAGTTGACTTACCGGGTACATCGCAAAGAAGTTAGCCCGCATCGAGCCCCAATCGACCTTGCGCAGGGAGGTGATTTGAGATTCAGTTTGCATACCCGCAATATCAAAGCGCAAGCTATCTCCCAATTTCAAGCCCAAGGTTTGGGCGATGCCCTCTTCCATGCTGATTGCGCCCTTTTCTTCTTCTGTCCATTGGCCTTCCACAATCAGGTTGTTGCTGGGCTTGACTGCGCTATGACTAAGATTGAATTCGCGGTCCACCAAGCGCTTGGCGCGGTCCTCCAGAAAATCATCGGGGGAGACGTCGCGTCCGTTGATGGCAATCAAGCGCCCCCTGATCATCGGATACCAATCGAATGTTTCAACCCCTGCGCGAGTCAGCGTTTGCTGAAAGTCTTTCGATTGATCCGGACTGACGTTGATGACAATGCGGTTGGGCGCGTCCACAGGCGTGGCCTTTTTCCAGCTGCTGATGAGGTCGGTACGCAATAAAACCAGCAACACCAGTGCCAATAAGCCCACCGCCAACGCGCTGACTTGCACCACGGTAAAAGCAGGACGCGCGGCAATTTGTCGCGTCGCCAAGACCAAAGCGCGGGGCGCAGTCGCATCGTTCACGCTCCAGCGCAAGACCTTGATCGCAAGCCAAGCCATTCCCGCAAAAACCAAAACCGCACCTGCAAAGCCGCCCACTGCAATCAAACCCAAAGTTAAATCGCTGCTCACTGCCAACAGCAAGGCGGCAAAGCCGGCGATACCCACAGACAAAACCCCCAGTGATGCGGGACGCAAATTACCCACATCACGGCGGATGACACGCAAAGGGGGCACTTGGGCGAGTTGCAAAATCGGTGGCAGACCAAAGGCCACCAGCAAAGTCAAACCCATGCCCAGACCTAAAAAGACGGGGACTGCGCTTGCCGCCGGCAAGCTTGCATCCACCAGACCCGCAAGCAACACCACAAAAAGGTAATGCACGCCAAAACCAATGGCAACGCCTAAGCCGCTGGCAAATAAGCCAACCAGAGCAAACTCCCAGCAATAACTCGCGGCAATCGTGCGCTGGCTCAAACCCAAAACACGCAACATGGCGCAATCATCCAAATGGCTGGCTGCGAAAGCGCGCGCGGCCAAAGCCACCGCTACCGCGCTCAGCAGGGCGGCTAACAAGGCCACCAAACTTAAAAATTTGCTTGCCCGGTCTAAGGTTTGCCCCATTTCGGGCCGCCCGGTCTGCACCGACTCGATGCGCACACCGCGCATG
>CANJNX010000090.1 GCA_947475495.1 Comamonadaceae bacterium
CGTGATATTGCTAAACGCCCTTTTATTTGGGCAGGGTTTGGGGCTTTTGTGCTCCTGACACTTTTGGCTGCAACCTCATGGAACCGCGCGGTGCGATGGCTGGGGAGCAAACGCTGGCAGCGCTTGCACCGATCGGTGTATGCCATTGCTGCGTTGTCCTTGCTGCACTTTTTTTGGATGCGCGCAGGTAAAAATAATTTCACCGAGGTGTGGGTGTATGCAGCCGTCATTACGGTGCTGATGGCTTGGCGTGTGCGACTATGGCTCGCGAAAACTTAGCCTACCAAGACCTCACCCGCCATGAGCTGCGCAGGGTTTTCGCGATGTCGAATCACATGGGCGGCGTTGCCATCAACCAAAATTTCTGCGGCGCGCCCACGGGAGTTGTAGTTGCTTGACATGCTCATGCAGTAGGCACCTGCCGAAAGAACCGCAAGGGTGTCGCCCGCCTTGACGTTCAGGGCCCGGTCGCGGCCGATCCAATCGCCACTTTCACAGACTGGTCCGACCACATCGTAAGTCAGGCCGGAGCCGGTTGTTTCAGTGATGGGTGTGATGTGGTGAAACGCCTCGTACATGGCAGGGCGGGGCAAGTCATTCATAGCGGCATCGATGATGCAGAAGTTTTTTTGTTCGCCAGGCTTGAGGTAAAGCACCTCGGTCAAGCACACCCCTGCATTGCCCACCAAGGAGCGACCAGGCTCAATCATCAAGAGCCGTTTGCCGTAACCCCTGGCATCGAGTTTGCGCAGCAACTGGGCCCAAAGATCATCGGCCGGCGGGGGCGTATCGCCTTGGTAATTGATTCCCAAACCCCCTCCAAAATCAATGTGTTCAATGGGGATGCCCGCCGCCTCGATGTCGTGAACCAAGTCCAAGATACGGTCCATCGCGTCAAGATAAGGCGTGGCTTGGGTGATTTGAGAGCCAATATGGCAGTCAATGCCAACCACACGCAGACCAGGCAGCTGGGCGGCGCGCTGGTAAGTTTTTAAGGCGTTTTCATGTGCCACGCCAAATTTATTGCCCTTGAGCCCGGTAGAAATATAGGGGTGGGTTTTGGCATCGACATTGGGATTCACGCGAATACTGACGGGTGCGCGTTTGCCCAACCCTTGCGCTACGCTGGAGAGCACTTCAAGTTCGGCATCGCTTTCTACATTGAAGCATGCAATCCCTGCCGCCAAGGCTTTTTGCATTTCAGCGCGTGTTTTCCCAACCCCTGAAAATATCACTTTAGACAAATCACCTCCCGCAGCTGCGACACGGTCCAGTTCCCCCCCTGAGACGATATCAAAACCACAACCGGCCTTCGCGAACACCTGCAGGACAGCCAACGAAGAGTTCGCTTTCATGGCATAGCAAATGCGGGCATTGCGACCAGCGAAGCCTTTTTGGTAAGCGCCCAGTGCTGCCAGCATCGATGCTTTGGAATAAACAAACAAGGGCGTCCCATGGGCTTGGGCCAAATCTTCCAAGGCGCAGCCTTCGGCATACATTTGCCCGCCCTGGAAATGGAAGTGGGGAAAGCCGGGTAAGTCGGAGGTATTCATGGCAAGGGGAAATAAAAAAGTCAGAGAAGGACGATACTGCTTGGGATGGAATGGAGTGACGTTTTTGTAGGCAGGTACAAAGGCCCCATTTGACCGCAGCCCGTCAGATTGAGCCCACAAAACCCCAGGACAATGGCGATGACTAGAATTTGTTTTGTTTTGAACATAGTGAAATTGTAATGACTGACCCTGAATTCATGGACCGCGCCGAAGCATTGCTGCAAGCCGTAGAGGTCTGCTGTGACGCAATGAATGACTTGGACGATGTCGATGTGGACAACCAGCGCGTCGGCTCCATGGTGACATTGTCGTTTCCTAACCGCAGTCAAATCATTATCAATTTACAAAAACCCCTGCACGAAGTGTGGATCGCAGCCCGATCGGGTGGTTACCACTTTCGCTGGCAAGACGGTGTATGGCAAGACACCAAAGGACAAGGCGAATTTTTTGACACTTTGTCCAAGGACGCAAGCGCCCAAGCGGGACAGGCTTTGCACTTTGCTGCGGCTTAATTTCTAAACAAGTCCAATATGGTCTTTTTCTCGTCTGCTGCAGGAAGTGCTTGCCGCTGAGAATTCAGGGTTTTCTCGCCCGCTCCTAGCGCAGTAATCCCCGTTCCCTTAGAGAACTCTTCAAAGTACCACTCATTGTTGAGATAAACCACGCCGGCGGGTGCTTCAGGCTCCATGATGGGTGTATTTTTCAGCGCAGTTTCCATAAAGCTGATCCACACAGGCAAACTCAAACCGCCACCGGTTTCGCGGTCGCCGAGTTTGCGCGGTGTGTCGTAGCCAATCCACGTCACTGCTGCCAGAGTGGGGTGGTAGCCCGCAAACCAGGCGTCCATCGAGTCATTGGTGGTGCCGGTTTTGCCATACACATCCGGGCGCTTCAAAGTGGCCTGCGCCTTGGCTGCTGTCCCAGAGCGGGTTACCTCTTGCAATAGGCTGGTCATCAAAAAAGCATTGCGGGGCTCGATGGCGCGGTTGGCCTCGTCGACTTCAGGGGCCGCTGTTTCAACGAGAAGCTTTCCGCGTTGTTCGCTGACTTTGGACACCAGCCACGGATTGATGCGCAGGCCGCCATTGGCAAAAACGGAATAGCCCGTAGCCATTTGCATCGGCGTCACAGAGCCTGCTCCCAAAGCCATGGTGAGGTAGGGAGGGTGTTTGTCTGGATCAAAGCCAAACTTTGTTATCCATTCTTGGGCGTAGCGGGGCCCAATCGCTTGCAAAATTTGAATGGAAATCATGTTTTTGGATTTGGCCAAGCCGCGTCGCAAACTCATAGGGCCTTCAAACGTGCCATCGTAATTCTTGGGCTCCCAGGCTTGGCTGCCAGTGACATCCGAATCGAAAAACAGCGGCATATCGTTGATCACGGTAGACGGTGTAAAGCCTTTCTCTAAGGCGGCAGAATAAATAAAAGGTTTAAAACTGGACCCTGGTTGTCGCCAGGCTTGGGTGACATGGTTGAATTTGTTTTTCACAAAATCAAAGCCGCCAACCAAAGCCTTGATCGAGCCGTCACGCGGGTCGAGGGCCACAAAAGCACCTTCGACCTCAGGCAACTGGGTAATTTCCCAGCCGCCTTTGGCCATTTTGACTACGCGAATCAGGGCGCCTGGACGGATGCGAATATTGGGCGCGGCTTTCTCGGAAAGACCCGATTGGGCGGGCTTAAGACCTTCCCCGGTAATTTCGACAAGCTCTGAGGCATGGCGCAACGCGCGAATTTTTTTAGGATCGGCACTGATGACGACGGCCGACTGGACATCTCCATTGTCAGGATGCTCATCGAGTGCTTCATCAATGGCATCTTCCATTTCTTGGGGATCGGATGGCAAAGAAATAAATTTCTCAGGACCGCGGTACACCTGCCGTCTCTCAAAATCCATGATGCCGCGGCGCAGCGCTTTGTAAGCCGCTTCTTGGTCGGCATGAATGATGGTGGTGACTACATCCAAACCCCGGGTGTAAGTCTCTTCGCCATATTGGGCAAACATGGCTTGGCGGACCATTTCGGTGACATAGTCGGCGTGACCTTGGTGGCGGGCCGCGGCAGTTTTAATTTGAAGAACCTGTTGCTTGGCTGTTTCAGCTTCTTCTGCAGTGATGAAGCCGTTTTCAAGCATGCGCTCAATGATGTACTGCTGTCGAATGCGGGCCCGTTTGGGGTTGCTGATGGGGTTGTAGGCCGAAGGCGCTTTGGGTAAGCCCGCCAGCATGGCGGCTTCTGCAATCGTGATATTTTTCAACGGCTTACCAAAATAGGTTTCACTGGCTGCTGCAAAACCATAGGCGCGGTTGCCTAGAAAAATTTGATTCATGTAGATTTCAAGAATCTGGTCTTTGCTGAAGTTGTTTTCCAGTTTGAAGGTCAGCAAAATTTCATAGATTTTCCGGGTGAACGTTTTCTCCGATGACAGGTAAACATTCCGTGCCACTTGCATGGTGATGGTTGAGGCACCTTGGCTCTTTGCGCGCCCAAGGTTGGCAAGCGCAGCCCGCACCATGCCCAGATAGTCCACACCGCCATGCTGAAAAAACCGTGCGTCTTCAATGGCCAAGATGGCATTTTTCATGACGTCTGGAATTTCAGCGATAGGGGTGAGTGTGCGGTGCTCTTCTCCGAACTCGCCGAGCAGATCGCCTTCAGCAGAAAAAATCCGAAGAGGGAGTTTGGGCCGGTAATCTTCAAGGTCAGAGATATCAGGAAGATTGGGGTAAGCAATCGCCATCGTGATGGCCACAATGATAAATACCGATGCAATACCTGCCAATCCGATGCCCACGATCCATGTAAAAAGTTGCAAAAACCAGCCTTTTGTTTCAGCAGCGTGCTGAGTGGATGTTGATTTTTTTTCGGGAGGGGAGGATTGTTTGGCCATGCAAAGGGGGGTGCGCTTCTGAGAATGCCACTATGGTAGCGCAGGATGGACCCGCGCTAAGCCAGAGGAAATGACCCAGTCTGAGGGCTTAGTGGGGAAGTTCCCTAGTGGCGCGATTACTTTTGGGGTGCTAGTATCCAACGAAATTCAAGAGTGCGAAGTCACCAGAAATTTTTTTTGAGCGGGAGGCTCAATGCACATCCGTTCCTTTTGGGGGACTTGCCCTGCACCATTATTAGGGCTTGACATCGGTTCAAGCAGCATCAAGCTGGTTGAAATTCACAGTCGAGGCCACCAAAAAGTTTTAAAGCATTGCGACCGTGCACCCTTGGGCAGCGGCTGGGTCGTCGATGGGAGGATTGAAAACCCCCATGAAGTCGCAGCTGTGATTCGCGGCTTAATCGACAAAACAGGAACAAAAACACGTCGGGTGGCTCTGGGCTTGCCTTCGTCGGCTGTCATCTCACGCCAAGTTTTTATTCCGAGGGGACTCACCGAGCCAGAAATAGAGCAGCAGGTAGAAATGGAAGCGCGCCAGGCTATGGGGCTCCCATTAGAAGAGCTGTATTTGGATTTTTGCGAAGAAGGTGCTCTTAGCAACCGGCCAGACAAAGTAGCGGTTCAAATTATTGGAACCCGGCGTGAACGGATCAATGATTTACAAGCGTTGTGCGATCGTTCTGGGTTGGAGCCGGTGGTCGTAGAAATTCAAAATGCATCGCTGAGTCGAGCGATGGTGCGTGTCATGCGATTGGCCCCACCTACACCAGCTGACGCCATTTTTCTTCAATTGAAATGGAGTGCATCCACGGTAAGCACCCA
>CANJNX010000091.1 GCA_947475495.1 Comamonadaceae bacterium
AACCAGGTCAATGCCTTGGTGAAGATTCTGGTGGACTTCTCGGTTTCGACAGTGGTGTACTTTGTGGTGGGCTACAGCGTGGCGTATGGCACGCACTTCTTTGTCGGGGCCGAACAGTTGGCGGCGCAAAGCGGCTACGCCTTGGTGAAGTTCTTTTTCTTACTCACTTTTGCTGCGGCAATTCCCGCCATCATTTCAGGGGGTATTGCTGAGCGGGCTAAGTTTTGGCCGCAGTTGATTGCAACTGCCGTGATTGTGGGCGTGATTTATCCCTTTTTTGAGGGCGTCGCTTGGAACCAGCACTTTGGGGTGCAAGCTTGGTTAAAGGCCCACACGGGCGAAGAGTTCCATGATTTTGCAGGCAGCGTGGTGGTACATGCCGTCGGCGGTTGGATTGCTTTAGGCGCAGTAATTTTGCTCGGAGCGCGCAGTAACCGTTACCGAAAAGACGGCGCGGTGTCAGCGCATCCACCATCGAGCATTCCCTTTTTGGCTCTGGGCGCTTGGATTTTGACCGTGGGTTGGTTTGGTTTTAATGTGATGAGCGCACAAACCTTGGACAAAATTTCGGGCTTGGTGGCAGTGAACTCGCTGATGGCAATGGTTGGCGGAACCTTGGTTGCTCTCGTTTTGGGCAAAAACGACCCCGGCTTTTTACACAATGGCCCCTTGGCAGGCTTGGTAGCGGTGTGCGCGGGCTCGGACTTGATGCACCCTATGGGCGCCCTGGTGGTGGGCGGGATTGCAGGGGCCATTTTTGTGGTGATGTTCACGCTGACACAAAACAAGTGGAAGATTGATGATGTATTGGGCGTGTGGCCTTTGCACGGTTTGTGCGGAACGTGGGGCGGAATAGCGGCGGGAATTTTTGGATCACAAGCTTTGGGTGGTTTGGGCGGCGTTTCCCTTTCGGCGCAAATCATGGGAACCGCTTTGGGCGTGGTCTGGGCTTTGGTCAGTGGGTTTGCGGTGTATGGCTTGCTTAAAGCAACCATGGGCTTGCGCATGAGCCAAGAAGAAGAGTTCGACGGCGCAGATTTAAGCACCCATAAAATCAGCGCCTCGCCCGAGCGCGAGTCCAATTGGTAAGCCAGTTGCTTGCCGTTCATGCAGCACATTTAGCACAAAACAAGCGGTTTTGATCGAATTGCGCGGGACTTGACGAAATAAATTGCTTGCGCTAAGAGAAAGTAGCGCATAATGATCCAGCTTTGCCAAAATTTGGGTAAAGCAGGTTTGCGGTGTTTGGTCAGTTTCGCGTCTGCTCTAAGTCTTTAATGGTTTGTTGATTGCGGTTTTGGACTCCATCGCGTTTTGAGTTATTTTGAGGAGTCCTTTCATGGGCAACAAACTTTATGTGGGCAACTTGCCCTATTCATTCCGTGACGAAGATCTGCAAGAAGCATTTGCAGCACACGGTTCCGTTTCTAGCGCTAAGGTCATGATGGAACGTGACACTGGCCGTTCCAAAGGCTTCGGCTTTGTGGAAATGGGCAGCGACGCAGAAGCACAAGCAGCTATCAATGGCATGAACGGCCAACAATTTGGTGGCCGTGGCTTGGTAGTCAACGAAGCCCGTCCCATGGAGCCACGTCCCCCCCGCACGGGTGGCGGCGGTTTCGGTGGTGGAGCTGGCGGCGGCGGCGGTTACGGCGGCGGTGCTGGCCGTAGCGGCGGTGGCGGCGGCGGTTACGGCGGCGGCGCTGGCGGCGGACGCAGTGGTGGTGGCGGCGGCGGCGGTTACGGCGGTGGTCGTAGCGGCGGCGGCGGTTACTAAGCCCTCACGCTTGCGTTAAGCTTGGGCCTTGTGCCCATCAAAAAAGGGTCCTTCGGGACCCTTTTTTAATGTCTGCTCCAACCCCGCGGCTACTGCGGCGTGCGGTGCTTTCGAGGTTGCCCGGCAAGCAGACTGTCAAACAGACGGTTGGGTAAGAGGCGCAGGAGTTTGGCAACCCAGCCCATTTGCCAAGGAATGACTCGGTAAGTTGCGTTTGAGCCAATCGCACGAAAAGCCTTGTCTGCAAACGCAGCGGCAGACATGAGAAAAGGCATGGGGTATTTGTTTTTGCGCGTTAGAGGAGTGTCGATGTAGCCTGGTGATAAGGTCAACACCCGAACACCCGTGCCGCGCAGTTCGCCGCGCAAGGATTCGCAGTAGCTAATCACCGCGGCTTTGCTTGCGCAGTACGCGCCGTGGCCGGGCAAGCCCCGAATTCCGGCCACACTGGCTATACCCACCAAAACACCCGAGCCGCGCACCCGCATGGGTTCAATAAATGGATGAAAGCTGGCGGCCAGGCCGATGTTATTGGTTGCAAAGAGTTGGGCCATGGCATCGAGGTCGGCGCGGTATGCGGTGTCCACGCCAACGCTGATGCCCGCGTTGGCGATCACCACCGCAGGCAAACCTTGCTGTGCCAGGCATTGCGCACCTGCGTTGACAATGCTGTCAATAGAGGACACATCAGCGCAATAAATGCCATAGCGCGAGGCATCAAGATGCGCATCTTGCGCCCATTGGGCCATCAATTCAGCACGCCGCGCCACGAGTGCAAGCCGGTAGCCGGCTTGGTAATAGCGCAAGGCCAAAGCCTGGCCAATGCCGCTGGATGCGCCAGTGATAAAAACAAGGGGTGCATCAGCAGTCATGGGGCTTTCGATTTTTTGGGAACGATGGTGCCGCGCACCCGGCCCTCGAGCTTGAGCGTTTGTGCGATGTTGTCAAAGGCCATCGTATTGCCTGAAAAGCGGTCATTGCCGCGCTCAATCTCCACCGGCAAGTGTGACTTGACGATTTCGGTGTCTATAAAGGCATGAAGAAATTCACCTTTGTATTGCATGCGCGGTGTGGGTTCGGGCCGGGTGCTGGGGTCGGCATCTCGCACGACCAAGGCGTTGCCTAACAACTGCACCTCCGAGCCATCTTCGTTGGTGAGTCCGCGCAAAGCCGAGGCATTGGTAATGCGGCCTTGGGTGTCAAAAGAGCGGATGCGGATCGCATCAATTTCGGTCCACAGGGTGTCGGGGTAATGCCGCGCTTGTGTTCCCTTCACGATGGAGCGCAAGCGCCCTGCCGTATCAAACGACTCAATAGAAAACCCATACATGAGGTAGTCAGGCGCATGGCTGCGTAGCGTTGGTGCTGGCACGGATTCAGAGGGCGGCGTGGTGCGCACCAACCAGTACGAACCCAGTGCCAAGACGGCCATGAGCATGGCCGGAAGGTACAGCAACAACCCGTCCCAAAAACGAAACCACCGGTGGGTCACGGAAGGTACGCACCCAGTAAATCAGCGTAACGCCCGTTGGCAAGCATCAACAAATCACAGACTTCGCGCACAGCACCGTGCCCCCCCTGCAGCCGACTGACGAAGTGGCTGCGCGCCAAAACTTCAGCGTGCGCATTGGCAGGGGCTGCTGCGAAAGCGCAGGGCTGCATCATGGGCAGATCGGGCCAATCGTCACCCATGGCGGCAGCTTGGTTCCAGTTCAACCCCAAGGCGCGCAGCGTTTGCTCGGCCGCAGGACGCTTCTCTTCAATGCCATAGTGGGCGTGGGTAATTCCCAGTGCCGCCAAGCGCGTACGCAGCGGCTCCGAGTCACGCCCTGTAATCACAGCGGGCGTGATGCCGGCTTTTTGAAGCATCTTGAGGCCATGGCCGTCCAAGGTGTTGAAACGTTTGAGCGTTTCGCCGCTGTCCGAGTACAACAAACCGCCATCGGTGAGAACGCCGTCTACATCCAAGAAAAGAACTTTGATGTTCTGCGCCTGAAGTAGCACTTCGGCAGGGAAATGGAGAGTGGCTTGCATTAGATGACTTTCGCCCGCATGAGGTCGTTGCTGTTGAGCGCGCCGCACAAGCGGCCTTGCGCGTCTACCACCAACACGCTGGTGATGCGCCGGCTCTCCATGAGCTCGGCCGCGTCGACAGCCAAGGCGGTGGGCAACAGAGTGGCGGGTTGTGGGTGCATGACTTCTTGCGCGGTTTTGCTGCGAAGGTCAACGCCTTGCTCCACCCAACGGCGCAGATCGCCATCGGTAAAAATCCCCAATACCTGCTGCGCATGATCCACAACGGCGGTGGCGCCCAGTCCTTTGGCACTCATCTCGCGCATCAAAGCGGTAAACGTCGCAGAAGGCGCGACCTGGGGAACGGCGTCTCCGGTTCGCATGACATCACTCACATGCGTGAGCAGTTTGCGCCCCAAAGCGCCGCCCGGGTGGGAGCGTGCAAAATCTTCGGCCTTGAAGCCGCGCGCATCGAGCAAGGCAACGGCCAAGGCATCACCCATGGCCAGTTGTGCGGTGGTGCTTGCGGTGGGTGCCAGGTTCAAAGGACAGGCTTCGATATCTACCGCGGTGTTGAGCCACACGGCGGCGTTTTGCGCCATGCTGGAATCGCCCTTGGCGGTCATCGCCACCAAAGGGGCACCAAGGCGTTTAAGCACCGGAATAATGGCACTCATTTCTTGGGATTCGCCGCTGTTGGAAATCATCAGTACCAAATCCGTGGCGGTGATCATGCCCAAATCCCCATGGCTGGCTTCTGCGGGGTGAACAAAGAGTGCAGGGGTTCCCGTAGAGGCCAAGGTGGCCGCAATCTTTCGGCCCACATGACCGCTTTTGCCCATGCCCATCACCACGATGCGCCCGGTGGTGGCCAGCATCATGGAGACGGCGCGGGGAAACCCTTCATCTAACCGGGCTTTGAGCCCCAAGACAGCGGCTGCTTCAATGTCGAAAGTGGCGTGGGCCAAGGCGCTTGCCCGGTTGGCCGCTGCCGCAAAAGATGCTGAATTGGCCGGGGTGGGTAGGGATGTCATCGTGTTATTTTATAGAGCGCGCAGGTCTTGTTAGTATCGAACCATGGGCGCGCTTGAAATTACTTTGCTTTACCTCTTGGCAGCGGTGTCAGGCGTGGTGCTGTGCCGCACCTTGAAGTTGCCACCCATGCTGGGGTATTTGGCGGTGGGCGTGGCCTTGGGGCCGCATGCTTTGGCCCTGTCAAAAGACGGCGTCGCTGTGGGGCACTTGGGTGAATACGGAGTGGTATTCCTGATGTTTGTCATTGGGCTGGAATTTAACTTGCCCAAGCTCCATGCCATGCGCAAACACGTGTTTGGCCTAGGTTTGCTGCAGGTCTCACTCACCATGGTGGGCGCCACCTTAGCGATGGTGGCATTGGCCACGGTTTCGCCTTCGCTGTGGGGTATGGACTGGAAAACCGCGCTGGCGCTCTCAGGCGCCTTGGCCATGAG
>CANJNX010000092.1 GCA_947475495.1 Comamonadaceae bacterium
CTCATTGGCGCGAGCACGGGCATTGGGTACGCCACCGCGTCGGCCCTGCATGCCCAAGGGGCCCATGTCGTGGTCTCAGCCCGCAATGCGCAGGCACTTGACGCCTTTGTCGCTGCCCACCCCAAAAGCCAGGCCTTGGTTTTAGACGTCACCAACCCAGACGCCGTGCGCGTCGGCGCGCAAACGCTTGCAGCCCAAGGGCGCCTCGACTGCGTGGTGTACTGCGCAGGCCACTACCACGCGATGACCGCTGACACATTGGATGCCAAAGACATGCTGCGCCATATGCAAGTGAACTATGAGGGCGCCATCTATGTTCTAGAGCACATCGTGCCCTTGATGCGCCAACAAGGCGCAGGCCATATCAGCTTGGTCGCGAGTGTGGCGGGCTACCGCGGCCTGCCCCAAAGTTTGGCCTACGGCCCAACCAAGGCCGCACTCATCAATTTGGCAGAAACCTTGTACTTGGATTTGCACCCCAAAGGCATTGGCATCTCCCTCATCAACCCGGGCTTTGTAGACACGCCACTGACGGCTGGAAATACTTTTGAGATGCCGGCCTTGCTCACCCCCGCGCAAGCGGCCCAAGCGATACTGCGCGGCTGGGCGCAAGGGCGTTTTGAAATTCACTTTCCCAAACGTTTTACGTTTTGGATGAAAGCCTTGCGCCACTTTCCCAACCGTCTTTATTTTTCCTTGGTCCGCCAAGCCACCCATTGACTTTCATGAACCCGTCTAACCCATCCCCCGCAAACGGTGTGCCTGCGCAATCTCTTGAGCGTTTGGTGGTTTTCTTTGAAACCCTGAGCCCGCACAGTGTGGCTGATCTTGCTCTTTTGTACGCACCTGAGGCACGCTTTAAAGACCCCTTCAATGAGGTACAGGGTTGTGGTGCGATTGCTGCGATTTTTACCCACATGTTTGCTGCGCTTGAATCGCCACGTTTTGTGGTGGTTGAACGCATCGCCCAAGGCCACCAGTGTTTTTTAACCTGGGAATTTCGATTTCGATTTAAGACATACCAGCGATCGACCGAGCAAGTCATCCTGGGGGCCAGCCATATCGTTTTTGACGCGCAAGGACTGGTCAGTTTGCACCGCGACTACTGGGACGCAGCTGAGGAGCTCTATGAAAAACTGCCCGTGGTGGGCAGTGTGATGCGCTGGCTCAAGCGCCGGGCCAGCTCTTAAGCTGGCAAGAACGTCGCTTAGGCGGGGGTCGTGTCGACAAAGCTGGCGCGTTGCACCAGCTTCTCCTGCAGGCGGGCCAGGTTGGGGTGTGCGGTGCGCCAATCGATGTGGGCAAACCGGAAATCCAAATACCCCAAGGCGCAACCGACTGCGATATCTGACAAGGTCAAATGCACACCGGAGCAAAAAGCTTTCTCGCCCAAGCCCGCATCCATCGCCCGCAACACGGTGTGGATTTTGTCCACGTTCCGATCGATCCACGCTTTGCTGCGCTCTTGGGCGCCCCGGCCAGACCACGTCGCTTCAAGGCGGGCAGCGATTGCGCTGTCGAGCAAACCATCGGCCAATGCTTCCCAGGTTTTCACTTCTGCCCGCTCCCGGCCCACGCCAGGGATGAGCTTGCCTACGGGAGACAGCGTATCCAAATATTCCACAATCACCCGCGAATCAAACAAAGACTCGCCACCATCCATGACGAGACAAGGCACCTGGCCTAGCGGGTTGGAATAAGAAATAGTCGATGTTGCTGCCCAGACATCTTCAATGAGGAAGTCATAGTCCAGCTTTTTTTCGGCCATCACAATGCGCACTTTGCGCACGTAGGGGCTAGAGACAGATCC
The DNA here is from genome assembly GCA_947475495.1 of Comamonadaceae bacterium. GTDB lineage: Bacteria > Pseudomonadota > Gammaproteobacteria > Burkholderiales > Burkholderiaceae_C > Allorhodoferax. The sequence goes on from CANJNX010000092.1 coordinate 1,811, forward strand.
AATAAGTTTCATGGGTAATCAGGTGGTAAAGAATGGTTCATTCTATACACCGAAAACTTCCCTTGCCTGACCATGGGTACACCTACAATCGCACCATGACTTTCTCTGCTATTTCCGCCCTTTCGCCCTTAGACGGCCGCTACGCCGCCAAGCTCGCCAGCCTGCGCCCCTTGATGAGCGAGCAGGGGTATATGCACCGCAGGGTGCAAGTCGAAGTGGCTTGGTTTATTGCTTTAAGCGACGCCGGCTTCGCAGAATTCAAACCCTTGAGCCCCGGCGCACGCACTTACCTCTTGGGCCTGGTCAAAAACTTCTCGGAAGCCGATGGCGAAGCCATTAAAACCATAGAAAAGACGACCAACCACGACGTCAAAGCGGTGGAGTACTGGCTCAAATCCAAATTTGAAGCCCGCCCGGAACTGATGAGTGCCAATGAGTTTGTGCACTTTGCCTGCACCAGCGAAGACATTAACAATACCAGCCACGCTTTGCAACTGCGCGTGGCACGCGATATGGTGGTCCTGCCCCAACTCGACCGCTTGGTGCTCAAACTTCGCGATATGGCGCACGCCTATGCCGACGTTCCCATGCTCAGCCGCACCCATGGCCAAACCGCCAGCCCCACCACTGTTGGCAAAGAAATCGCCAACGTGGTGGTTCGCTTGCAAGCGGCCTGCGAAAAAATTGCCAATGTCAAGATCATGGGAAAGATGAATGGCGCGGTCGGCAATTACAACGCACATCTCAGCGCCTGGCCTGATTTTGATTGGGAAGCCTTTTCTCAGCGCGTCATTGAAGCCCCTGAGCCTTTGGGTTTGGGCTTGGTATTTCAGCCCTACAGCATTCAAATTGAGCCGCATGACTACATGGCCGAGCTGTTTGACGCCATCGCCCGCGCAGACACCATTTTGATTGACTGGTCCCGTGACGTGTGGGGCTATGTGTCACTGGGTTACTTCAAGCAAAAATTACGTGCTGGCGAAGTCGGCTCCAGCACCATGCCGCACAAAGTCAACCCCATCGATTTTGAAAATGCCGAAGGCAATTTGGGCATGGCCAACGCCTTGCTCAAACACCTCAGTGAAAAACTCCCCATCAGCCGCTGGCAGCGTGACCTGACGGATTCCACGGTCTTGCGCAATATGGGTGTGGCTTTGGGCTACGCGGTGCTGGCCTACCAGTCCTTGCTGGCAGGCCTGAATAAATTAGAAATCAACCACGCGGCCATTGCCAAAGACTTAGATGCGTCGTGGGAAGTGTTGGCCGAGCCGATTCAAACCGTGATGCGCCGCTACGGCTTGCCCCAGCCGTATGAACAGTTGAAAAAATTCACCCGTGGCGAAGCCATGACCCAAGAACTCATGCGGGGTTTTATTGCCGCGCTCGAGATTCCCGAGGCAGAAAAACAGCGCCTCTTGGCGATGACACCAGCCAGCTACACCGGCAAAGCGGCAGACTTAGCACGCCGCGTTTAATGAACTCGCTGCGTTTAGTCAGTCGCTGAGGTCTTTAAGGCCAAGGCCCGTTCATACAAGGCATTGCGCGGCTCCCCGCTGATATCGGCGGCAAGTTTCACGGCGGTTTTCAACGGCAATTGCTCCAACAGCAATTTCAGCACTCGGTCGTCATGGGCGACTTCATTGGTTGCGGGTGCCGGATGCAACACCAAAGCAAACTCACCGCGCAAACGGTTGGCATCGTCTGCCAACCATGTCACAAGCCCATCGGCACGCAGCGTTGCAATTTCTTCAAACTGCTTGGTCAACTCCCGCCCCACCGTCACCCAGCGCTCCCCTAATACTGCCAAGGCTTGGGCCAAGGCTTCGATCCGGTGCGGCGCTTCTAACACCACCACCGCCTGGGTTTCGCCAGCCAACGCCGCTACCGCAGTAGCGCGCTCACCCGCCTTCGTTGGTAAAAACCCAGCGAACACAAACCCACTGCCGCGCTCGCTGTCTTGCAGAACCCCAGCCGCACTCAGAACCGTTGTCACACTGCTTGCCCCTGGCAAGGGCACAACGCGTATGCCTTGCGCGCGCACATGCGCCACCAAACGCGCCCCAGGGTCACTGATACCCGGCGTACCCGCATCGCTGACATACACCACGCGCTGGCCCAAACGCAAGCGATCGACAACGCTAGCCGCCGCTTCTAGTTCGTTGTGTTGGTGGACCGCCAAAGTTTGTGTACTTTTTTTTTCGATGCCATAGGCACGCAAGAGCGCCTGCGTGTGGCGCGTGTCTTCACACGCTACGGTATCCGCCAAGGCCAGCACATGCAGAGCACGCAGGCTGATGTCCGCCAAATTTCCGATGGGGGTGGCTACCACATACAAGGTACTTTGCGGATAATGCTGCGAACCAGCCGCCTCAGATGCGGCCGCAAGGGCAGAGATAAAAGAAGCACTCACAAATGGGATTCCTTCCAGACAAGACCCCACACGCTACCACCAAACGCATCGGCGATGCGGCGGAGGACGAAGCTTTGCAGTATTTGCAAGCCCAAGGTTTGCGCTTGCTGGTGCGCAATTATCGGACGCCCGGACGCGGCGGCGGTGAAATTGATTTGATCATGCAAGACCAAGACAGCACGGTGGTGTTTGTGGAGGTGCGTAAACGCAAGTCCACACGCCATGGTGGCGCAGCAGCCAGCGTGGGCCGCGTCAAGCAAAGGCGTGTTGTGTTTGCGGCGCAGTTTTACCTTTTGAAAATGCGTACCCTGCCCCCTTGCCGCTTTGATGTGGTGGAAGTCACGCCGGCCGGGTTGGCCTGGCTCCAAGCCGCTTTTGATGCATCCTAAGTTTCCTTTTGTCTTGGGCACGCGGTATCATTGCGTCCATGCTTGAACAACGTATTGAACAACACTTCATTGACAGCGCGGACCTGAAATACCAAAGCGCGCAAGTCTTAAGCAAACCCATTGCTGCGGCGATTCAGGCCATGCTGGCCTGTGTGACCAGTGGCGGTAAGGTCTTGGCCTGCGGCAACGGAGGCTCAGCAGCCGATGCCCAGCATTTTTCGGCCGAATTTGTGGGCCGCTTTGAGCGCGAACGCCCTGAGCTTGGCGCGATTGCGCTGACCACTGACACGTCCATCATCACGGCCATCGCCAACGATTACGACTACAACGTGATTTTTTCACGCCAAGTGCGTGCGCTCGGTCAACCCGGCGATGTACTGCTGGCGATTTCTACCAGCGGCAATTCCGCGAATGTGCTTGCTGCCATTGAAGCGGCCCACCAGCGCGAGATGGTGGTGGTGGGTTTGAGTGGACGCGGAGGCGGCAAGATGGCCCAGGTACTGCGCGATACCGATGTGCATATTTGCGTCCCCCACGAGCGCACCGCCCGCGTTCAAGAAGTTCATATCCTGGCGCTGCATTGCATTTGCGATGGCGTCGATGCCCAATTGATGGGTGACCAAGAAAGCAATCCATGAA
>CANJNX010000093.1 GCA_947475495.1 Comamonadaceae bacterium
GGCTGATTACCGGCGTGGAGCAACCCAACCAAGGTGATATTTTGTTGGACGGTCAAAAGGTCAGCTTCCGCTCGCCCCTAGACGCAAGAGACCAAGGCATTGAGACGGTGTACCAAACCTTGGCCTTGGCTGAAGACTTGGATGTGCCTGCCAATATCTTTCTTGGCCGCGAAATTACCCGTTTGAATTTGGGCCCCTTGTCGGTGCTTAACCACAAGGCCATGCGTGAACAGTCCACACTCATGCTGTCCACCACGGGGGTGAAGATTCAGGATATGTCGGAGAGTTTGCGCGGTATGTCTGGCGGCCAGCGCCAGTGTGTCGCGATTGCGCGCGCTGCGGGGTTTGCCAAAAAACTCATTATTTTGGATGAGCCGACTGCGGCCTTGGGTGTGGCAGAAACAGCGCGTGTGGAGCAAATCATCAAGGGCCTGAAAACCCAAGGAATTCCGCTGATCATCATCAGCCACAACCTGCGCCAAGTGTTTGATCTGGTCGACCGCATATGGGTTTTCCGCCAAGGTCGCATCATTTGCAGCCGCCCCACCAAGCAAACCAACCCTGAAGAAATCGTAGGCCTGATCACCGGCGCGATTGATCCCGCGAAGTTCCAAGAAGAGGCGCTGGCATGCTAAAAGGAATAGATCCTCTGTTGACGCCCGAGTTGCTCATGCATTTGTCAGCCATGGGCCACGGCGAATGGGTTGCGGTGGTCGATGCCAATTTCACGGCAGATTTTTTAAGCCATGGCAAGCCATTGGTGCGTTTGCCGGGCAACAGTTTGGCGCGGGTAAGCCAAGCGGTTTTGTCGGTGATACCTTTGGCTGAAGATGTTGCGCAGCCGGCGGCTTATATGCGTGTGTGCCACCAAGCAGACGTTCACCGTACTTCTGCCCAGCAAGCCGTTGTAGATTGCTTAGCTAAAGAGGGATTGCCAGAACAACGGGTGGAGGCGGTGGAGCGGTTCGCGTTTTATGACAAGATCAAAGGCGCAAGCGTAATTGTTCAAAGTGGTGAAGAAACGGCTTATGGCAATGCGATGTTTTGCAAGGGCGTCATTCTGAATTAAGCAAAGGCTTGTGTGCATATTTACATTGACTGCGCAGATGTAGCGCTTTGGAAGATGCCAGCGGGTGTTCCGCCGGTGGTGGGCATCACGACGAACCCCAGTTTGATTTTTCAAGCGGGCCTGAGCGTAACGCTTGAAACCTATGAGCGCTTGTTGAAAGAAGCGGGGGCGCAGGGGTTTTTGCAGCTGATGTTGCAGCTTCCTAGCGCCGACTTGGCGCAAGCCCAGACATGGGTGGCAGCATTGCAAAAGGTGGCAGCCCAAGAACGTGTTGCGCTCACCATCAAGCTGCCGTGTATGGCTGAGTGGTTGCCTTGTATCAAGGCGGTACAAAACATGAACCAAAAAGTCCTGTTGACGGGTTTGTCCAATCCCGTGCAGCTGCTTTGGGCCCAATCTCTGGGTGTGGACTTCATAGCGCCTTATGTAGGCCGCCTTGTGGCTGACACAGCCCTAGGCGGTCGGGATGTCTGGTCATTGCTAGAAGCCTGCATTACTGTTCAAAAGGACAATGGTCCTGCGTTGCTCGCAGCGAGCATCAAGTCACCCGATGTTTTATCGCGCTTGATGGCTATCGGAGCGGCCGCAGTGACATTGCCGCCTGCAAGCTGGATAGCGTGGTCTGAGGATGCCATTACCCAGGCTGCGGTGGCGCAATTTGCGCATGACTCCGTCCAGAGTTTGAAGTTGGTCTAAGCTCCGGCCAATGCCGCCCTGCGATACTGGGCTTATGCAACTTCAAGAGATTCTCTATTCCCAAGGATTTGGCACCCGGCGTGTCTGCGCCGGTCTGATTCAGCAGGGCTTGGTTCAGGTGTATGCACACGACAGCTTGGATAAGCCCACCGTATGCAAAGAAGCCGCAGCAGAATTTGAAGCGACGGGTTTGCGTTTTAAAGTGCAGGGCACCGATTGGCCGTATGTTGAAAAAGCCTATGTCTTGCTGAATAAGCCCGCGGGAACAGAGTGCTCCCAAAAACCATCCACCTATCCCAGCATTTACACCTTGTTGCCATCGCCATTGCGTTTGCGACCCCAAAAAGCAGCAGTGCAAGGGGTGCAAGCTGTGGGGCGCTTAGACCAAGACACCACGGGGATGTTGCTACTCACCGATGACGGCAAATTTATCCACCGCATGAGTTCTCCGCGCCACCATGTGCCCAAGGTGTATGAAGTGACGGTGAAACACCCTTTGGATGACAGCCAGGTTCAGAAACTCTTAAATGGCGTGGTTTTGGATGACGACCCCCAAGCAGTGAAAGCCGCTGCGTGCGAAGCCGTTTCGCCTTTTCATCTGCGATTGACCCTGACCGAAGGGAAATACCACCAGGTCAAGCGCATGGTGGCTGCGGTGAGCAACCGCGTAGAAGCCTTGCACCGCTCACAAATCGGGGGATTGCGACTACCGCAGGACCTTCCCCCTGGCCAGTGGCGGTGGTTGAGTGCGCAAGATTTGGCGTCAATCGCCACTTGATCCCACCTGCGATGCAGGAGTATCCTTGGGGTTATGAAGCTTTTGCTTGATTCTTTGTGGCGTGCCAGCGCCTATTGCCTGCATCCGAAAGTGGTCCTGCTTTCGTTGATGCCCTTGGTCGTTTTGATGGGGGTGACCGGGGCGCTGGGCTATTTCTACTGGCAACCCTCGACCGACGCCATTGACGCTTTTTTACAATCTTCCAGCTTTGTGAATACCCTGTGGGCCTTGTTAGAGAATATTGGCTTGTCTGGCTTGAAAGCTGTTCTTGCACCGCTTTTGCTTTTGCTGGTTGTGACCCCCGTGGTTGTGATGGGGACCCTGTTGCTGGTGTCTTGGCTTATGGCGCCAGCCTTGGTGGATTTGGTTGCGCGGCGTCGATTTGCGCATTTACAGCGGCTTGAAGGTGCATCTTTTTTCCTGTGCGTGGGATGGTCCCTGGTATCGCTTGGCTTGGCACTTTTAGCCATGTTGGTCTCTGCACCGATGTGGCTGGTTCCGCCATTGGTTCTGGTGTTGCCGCCTTTGATATGGGGCTGGTTGACTTACCGCGTTATGGCCTTTGATGCTTTGGCCAGCCACGCCAGCGCCAACGAGCGTCATTCCATCTTCATGGGGCACCGTTTACCGTTGTTGGCGATGGGCGTGGTCTGCGGAATGCTTGGTGCAGCGCCGAGCATCGTGTGGTCGGTGGGGTTTATGGCGATTGCCATGGCGCCTATTTTGGTGCCACTGTCGATCTGGATTTACACCCTTATTTTTACTTTCTCTTCATTGTGGTTTTCCCACTATGGTTTAAGCGTCTTGGACCAATTGCGGAGTTCGCCCACGAGTCCTGCAACTGAAACACCCAGCGACGAAGTCCCTCTGGTTTCGCTAGGACACTGATGCAGTTTGGTTTGATCATCATTGGCGATGAGATATTGTCTGGAAAACGTTCGGACAAGCATCTTGAAAAAGCCATCGCCTTATTCAATGCGCGGGGTCTGCAAGTGTCCTACGCCAACTACGTGGGTGACGATCCACAGCGTATTACGGCCACATTAAAGACCGCTTTTTCCAGCGGCGACGTGGTCTTTTCGTTTGGCGGAATTGGCGCCACCCCGGATGACCATACCCGCCAATGTGCTGCGGGTGCTTTGGATGTTGCGCTTGCCTTGCACCCTCAAGCCAAGGCGCTGATCTTGGAACGCATGCAAGACATTGCCAAAGAGCAAGGCCACACCTTTGAGCCTGAGCGCCCTGACAATATTCACCGCTTGAACATGGGCCATTTTCCTTTGGGCGCGGGCATCATTCCCAACCCATACAACAAGATTGCTGGCTTTAGCTGTACAGCACCCGCCGGTGGAACCATCCATTTTTTACCCGGCTTTCCTGTGATGGCCTGGCCCATGCTGGAGTGGGTTTTAGATACCCAGTATGCGCAGTGGTTTAGGCATAAGCGCTGGCTGGAGAAATCAGTGATCGTGATGGGCGCGATGGAAGCATCCTTGACGCCTTTGATGGAAAGCATCGAGCGCGAATTTGATGCCAAGGTATTTAGCCTTCCAAGCGTCGACCACGCTGTCTACGGTCGCCACATCGAACTCGGGGTCAAAGGTTCCCCGGAAATAGTGGAATCGGCTTTTGGCGCGTTAAAACACGGCTTGCAAAATTTTGCCGTTGAACTAGGCCCTGAATTGGTGCGTAGCTAATAATGCATTAAAATGGTGCATTATTAAAAATGCACGCCAATGGTGCTTTTTAGGCTCGTTAGCGCTGAGCAAGTTCCAATTTAGCGCGATTTCAGGGAAAAACAGGTTTTCTCAAGGCAAAATACCAGGCGACCCAGCATTTTTTACGCTGCAGCTTTGGCATAAAAGCTGCAAGGTAAACAAGGTAAGTCTTTTTAATAACCGTGCAACAGGAGTATTTGATGGCCAAGACCGTCGCAGACGTGATGAAGATGGTGAAAGAAAACGAAGTCAAGTTTGTTGATTTCCGCTTCACCGACACCCGTGGTAAAGAGCAGCACGTTACCGTGCCCATTTCTCATTTTGACGAAGACAAATTTGTCTCTGGTCACGCCTTTGACGGCTCATCCATTGCGGGATGGAAAGGCATTGAAGCTTCTGACATGCAACTCATGCCCGATGCCAATACCGCCAATATCGACCCCTTCTTTGAAGAAACCACGCTCTTTTTGAGCTGTGATGTGGTCGAGCCAAGCGACGGCAAGGCCTATGACCGCGATCCCCGTTCGATCGCTAAGCGCGCTGAAGCCTACCTCAAAGCCTCTGGCATTGGCGATACCGCCTATTTCGGTCCTGAGCCTGAGTTCTTCATTTTTGACGACGTGCGTTGGAACACCGATATGTCGGGCTCTTTCTTCAAAATTGACGAAGCAGAAGCACCATGGAACTCAGGTAAAGAAATGCCTGGTGGCAACAAAGGCCACCGTCCCACTGTCAAGGGCGGCTACTTCCCCGTTCCTCCTGTGGACAGCACCCAAGACATGCGTGCGGAAATGTCTTTGATTCTCGAATCCCTGGGCGTTCCCGTTGAAGTGTTTCACCACGAAGTGGCTGGCGCTGGTCAAAACGAAATTGGTACGAAATTCAGCACCTTGGTTGAACGCGCTGACTGGACCCAGGTTTTGAAGTATGTCGTTCAAAACGTGGCCCATGCCTATGGCAAAACTGCGACCTTCATGCCCAAAC
>CANJNX010000094.1 GCA_947475495.1 Comamonadaceae bacterium
AAGCGACAACGAAGCCACGCCGTTTTCGCGGGCCCAACGCTCTTTGGTTTACCAACGCGCCAAAGGCGATTCCGACAAGCGGCCCTTTGGAACCCAGCTTGATGTGCATTCCTACGGCCACGAGTGGATGACGCATTCGATCGCGCCGAGCCAAATCGCATCCCACGACTTTCGCATCACCATCGGCCCCGATACGGCACAGCCCTACAGCGCCAGCGTTTTCAATATCTCGGCCATGAGTTTTGGGGCTTTGAGCGCGAATGCGATTTTGGCGTTGAACGCGGGCGCCAAACGCGGCGGCTTTGCCCACGATACGGGTGAAGGTTCTATCTCAGTGCACCACCGCAAACATGGGGGTGATTTGATTTGGGAAGTGGCTTCTGGGTACTTTGGTTGCCGCAATGACGACGGCACGTTTAACGCAGAAAAATTCAGCACCAACGCCCGCCATCCGCAGGTCAAAATGATCGAGATCAAACTCAGCCAAGGCGCCAAGCCCGGCCACGGCGGTGTTTTGCCCGGCTCCAAAGTGACAGCTGAAATCGCCCATGCACGGGGGGTTCCTGTGGGGGTGGATTGCATCTCGCCCGCTTCCCACAGTGCGTTCAATACGCCGATTGAACTCTTGCAATTCATCGTCCGTTTGCGCGAACTCTCCGGCGGAAAGCCCACCGGCTTCAAGCTCTGTATTGGTCACCCCTGGGAGTGGTTTGCCATTGCCAAAGCCATGGTGCACACCGGCATCACGCCCGACTTCATTGTGGTGGACGGCACCGAAGGCGGCACCGGTGCGGCCCCATTGGAATTCATTGACCATGTGGGCTCGCCGCTGCAAGAAGGTTTGATCTTGGTGCACAACACCTTGCGCGGCATCGGTTTACGCGACCGCATCAAAATTGGCTGCGCTGGCAAAGTAGTCAACGCGTTTGACATTGCCCGCTTGATGGCGTTGGGCGCGGATTGGTGCAATAGCGCACGGGGATTTATGTTCGCCCTAGGATGCCTGCAAGCGCAAACCTGCCACAGCGGACACTGCCCCACGGGCGTCGCAACCCAAGACCCGATGCGCCAACAGTCTTTGGTCGTCGGCGATAAATCAGAGCGCGTTTACCACTTTCACCAGCAAACCCTCCACGCCCTCAAAGAACTGGTGCAGGCCGTTGGTGTTCAACACCCGGGCGAGATCAACGCCCACCATATTGTTCGGCGGACGGGGGACCATACGGTGTCTAGTTTGGAAGAAGCTTTGTTGCGCGAACTTGCCCTGGGCTCTTTACTCCAAGACGACCTCAGCGCACTTCCTGCGGTCTACCAGCACCATTGGCACCACAGCCAAGCCGCACGTTTCACACGGGTGGTGTGACGGGTGGTGGACGGGCGGTGCCCTAATTCAATCGGATTTTTTTCACTAGCGCCGTCGTTGAATAACCCGCAACGAAAGGCAAGGCCAGCGCGCGCCCGCCCCATGATTGCACCAGGGCAGTCTCTGGCAGCGTGGACATGTCGTAGTCACCGCCTTTGACCAAGATCTCAGGGCGGATGTCGCCAATCACCGCCTCAGGGGTATCCTCGTCAAACCACGTCACCAAGCTCACCGCCGCTTGGCTGGCCATCACAACGGCACGGTCTGCTTCCGGGTTTAAGGGGCGATCATCGCCTTTGCCCAAGCGTCGCACCGAGGCATCGGTATTGAGCGCCACGATCAAGCTGCCACCTAATGCGCGGGCCTGGGCCAGGTACATCACATGGCCGCGGTGCAAGACATCAAACACCCCGTTGGTAAACACCCAGGGTTTGGGCAACGCGGCAAGGGCTGCTGCCAGATCTTTGCGCTCGCAAATTTTTCGCAGGAATTCAGGCGGGGACAGCGAGGGGTTCATGCAGTCATGCTAGCAGCCCCAGCGGCAGATGCCGCGAGCTGCGCTTGCGTGAGTTCTTTGCGGTATTTGTTGAGGTCTTGAACCGTCGGGAAGATGCGCTCCATCAACAAGCTCAGGTTGTGCAAGATGCGTTCAACCACTTTGGTTTCCCACACGGCATCAAAACTGATCTGCGTATCCAACCAGCGCTCCAACCACTCGGGGTCAGGCAGCCGGCTTTGGATCGTATCGTTAGGAAAAAGCGATTTATTGACGTGCAAATTGGTGGGGTGCAGCGCTTGCGTGGTGCGCCGGGCACTGGCCATCAAAACACCAACTTTGGCAAAAGCGATCTTGGCTTCTAAGCCTACGTTTTGGATAGCCCGTTTCATGTATTTCAGGTAGGCACCGCCGTGGCGTGCTTCGTCTTGGCTGAGCTTGGTGTAGATGGCCTTGATGACCGGTTCGGTATGCCAATCGCTGGCGCGGCGGTACCAGTGGTTGAGACGAATCTCACCGCAAAAATGCAACATCAAAGTTTCCAAGGGCGGAGCAGGGTCAAACTCAAAGCGCACGTTGTGCAACTCTTCTTCTGTAGGAACCAAGTCGGGGCGAAAGCGCCGCAGGTACTCCATCAGCACCAAAGAATGTTTTTGTTCTTCAAAAAACCAGATCGACATGAAGGCAGAAAAGTCGCTATCGCCGCGGTTGTCGCGCAGAAACATTTCCGTCGCAGGCAAGGCAGACCACTCGGTAATCGCGTTCATTTTGATGGTCGCAGCTTGTTCGTCGGAGAGCGTGGCCGCATCAAACGTGTCCCAAGGGATATCGCGCTCCATGTCCCAGCGCACGGATTCCAATTGTTTAAAAAGTTCTGGATAAAGCATGGCAACCTTTCTAGGTGTGTCAATTTTAGGTCGCAGGTATGACAAAGCCCTGACGTACAAACCAATCGCCCTCATCAAAAACACGGCTTTAGGCTGGAAGTATCGCCCATAAATACTCTTTACGTCATAAAAATACCACTCAGTCACAAAAATACCTTATAGTGCAAATTCTTAAATACAGGCTTTATGAAAATTGCAATCGTCGGTTCTGGGATTTCCGGATTAGCTGCTGCGCACCGCTTGCATTCGCACGCCGAAATCACCTTGTTTGAAGCCGGCGACTACTTCGGCGGGCACACGCACACGGTAGACCTCACACTCGATTCGCCCCAAGGCCCGATCACCCAGGGCGTTGACACAGGCTTTTTGGTATTCAATGAGCGCACCTACCCGCAGCTCATCGCGCTGTTTGCGGAGTTGGGGGTGGCCACCACCCCGTCAGACATGTCGTTTTCCGTTCAGGTGCCACCAAGCCCCACGCAACGTGCCGTGGAGTGGAGTGGCAGCAACTTAAACACCGTATTCGCCCAGCGCAGCAACTTGCTGAGCCCGCGTTTTTACGCCATGTTGCGGGATGTGTTGCGCTTTAACCGCCTTGCAACAGACATCGCCGTGCGCAACGCCGAGGGCGAATTGATGCAGCCCTTGCGGCAATTTTTAAAGCAGCACGCCTTTTCGCCTGAGTTTCAAGACTGGTATTTTTTACCCATGCTCGGATGTATTTGGAGTTGCCCTACCGACCAGATGCTGGAGTTCCCCGTGGCCACCATGATTCGGTTTTGCCACAACCACGGCTTGATTCAGGTCACAGACCGGCCGCAGTGGTGGACGGTCACCGGCGGGGCGCGCCATTACGTAGAAAAAATCACAGCCCAGATCCAAGACAAACGCCTAAGCACGCCGGTGGCGCGGATTGAACGCGACGCACAAGGCGTTTGGCTTCACAGCCGCGGACAAACCGAGCGCTTTGACAAAGTGGTTCTTGCCACCCACAGCGACCAAAGCCTGGCCTTGCTGGGGGACGCCAGCGCGCAAGAGCGCGCGGTGCTGGGCGCCATTTCCTACCAAGCCAACCAAGCCGTGTTGCACACTGACAAATCGGTGCTACCCAAGCGACCCCTGGCTTGGGCCGCGTGGAATTACGAACGCTCCCCCCACCCTGCCAACGCAAATCAAACACAGCGCGTGTGTTTGCATTACCTTCTCAACAAGCTCCAACCCTTGCCGTTTCAACAGCCGGTGGTGGTATCGCTCAACCCCTTAAAAGAAATCAATCCGCGCCTTGTGCATGGCGTGTTTGACTACGCACACCCTGTGTTTGACTTGGCAGCCATCCACGCCCAAGCCCAAGTCCCCGCGCTGCAAGGCCAACACCACACCTATTTTTGCGGCGCATGGACCGGTTACGGCTTTCACGAAGACGGTCTCAAATCGGGCCTGGACGTTGCCGCCCGTTTGCACGCTTTGCTTGGGCAGGGAGGCTAAGACCGATGGTGTTCAACGCCCAACCCTGCATCGGTTTTGGCCAAGTACGCCACACCCGACACCAACCCAAGCACCATGCGTTTTCCTACCGCACGTATTTTTTGATGCTGCCTATGCGCAGCTTAAAGAATCACAGCGGCGCCTTGGCTGTGAACCGATTTTCTGCCCTGAGTTTTTTTGATAAAGACCATGGCGACGGGCGCAGCCCCAAGGAAGGCGGCGCTTTGGCTTGGTTGGATGAGGTGCTTCGCGCCGAGGGCATTGATGACGCAACAGGAGAAGTCTGGCTGCACTGCTATCCGCGGGTTCTGGGGTTTACCTTCAAGCCAGTCAGTTTTTGGTATTGCCACCGACGCGATGGCAGCTTGCGCGCGGTCTTGGTGGAAGTAAACAACACCTTTGGCGAGCGCCATTGCTACGTTTTAGACCACGCCCGTTTTGGAGTCGAACAACGGGCAGAGAAGGTTTTTCACGTATCTCCTTTTTGTCCTGTGGAGGGCGAGTACCGGTTTCGCCTGATGGTCAGTTCCGAGCGCACACGCACGGTGGCGCGGATTGATTATTTTGACGCCGCCGGACTCGTTATCCAAACCAGTGTCAGCGGCACCTTGGAACCCGTGACCCGCCAGGCGCTTCGCAAAGCCGTGTGGACCTACCCGCTGATGACGCTGGCCGTGGTGGCCCGTATCCATTGGCAAGCCTTGCGCTTGTTCTTCAAACGGTTGTCGTTTTATCGCCAGCCACCGCTGCCTTCTCAATTTATCAGTCGATAACGCTTTTATACCTATGCCAAGTCCCCAAGCCCCCCTCTCCCGCAGCAACGACTCCGCCAACGCGGCGCAAACGCAGCCCATGCCAGGCGCTGCAAAAACGGTGTTGAAACTTCTGCAACGTTTGCGCCATGGAAGTTTGACTTTGCATTTTCCAGATGGAAGCATGCAGCGTTTTGGCGGCGACAGCCTGCCCCACGCTACTTTACATCTGAACAACTGGAATGCATTTACCGGTGCTTTG
>CANJNX010000095.1 GCA_947475495.1 Comamonadaceae bacterium
AGTCCGATCTGGTCCATGAATCCGTCTACGCCATAACTAAAAAGCACCAAATAAAAACCATCACGCAGGTGGCCGTTGTAGTCCACCCATTCGGGCAAGACTTCACTTCGGTAGGTCACCAAGCCCGCAGGTTTTGAATTACGCATCGTCATCAATGCCATGTTTGGCTTTGGTGGCCTTGATCGCTGCTTGGACGGCCAGCAGGCAATCATCGCGGTAGCGTTCTAAGTCGGCAATGCTGTGTTTTCCAAGCTGTTGTAGGGTGCCGTCAGACACGCTGTCGAGCAAGGCATCTGTTAGTTCCGGCGCTTCGAGTTTGGTCCATGGAAGCTTCAAGGCCGGGCCAAACTGGGCCATGAAGTGGCGCATTCCAGCATCACCACCGGCCAAGGTGTAAATTAAAAAACTGCCCATGAATGACCAGCGCATGCCAGCGCCAAAGCGAATGGCATCGTCAATTTCGCCCGTTGTAGCCACCCCGTCATTGACCAAGTGCAAGGACTCGCGCCACATCGCTTCTAACAAACGGTCTGCAATAAAACCTGGGACTTCTTTGCGCACATGCAAAGGCCGCATGCCCAGGCTGCGGTAGACCTGCATGGCCGCTTGCACCGCATCGGGGCTGGTGTTGACACCGCCGACCACTTCAACCAAAGGCAAAAGGTACACAGGGTTGAAGGGGTGACCTACCACGCAGCGTTCAGGGTGCTGCGCTTTGGCATAAAACTCACTGGGCAACAAGCCCGAAGTGGAGGAGCCTATCAAGACATTGGGTCTTGCTGCAGCCGTGATTTTGGCGTGCAAATCGATTTTCAATTCCAGCCGCTCTGGCGCACTTTCTTGAATAAAGTCGGCGTTCGCTACACACTCTTCAATCGTTGCCACAAAGCGCAGGCGCGATTGCGCTGCGCCTGGCTTGAGCCCCTGCGTCTCTAAGGCCCCCCAGGCTTTTTGAATGCGCGAGCGCAGTTGTGCCTCAGCCCCCGGGGCGGGATCCCAAGCGACCACGTCAAGCCCGTTGGCCAAGGCGCGTGCGACCCAGCCGCTGCCAATGACGCCGCTGCCCAAGGCTGCAAAGGTTTTGATATTGGTGATAAATGTCATGGTGATTTTCTAAAGGAGAGGAAGGGGGAAATTAAGCGCGTTTTTTCAGGCCCATTTTTTCTCGGCCTTGGGCAGGAGTCATGGGTGTCGCACCCATGCGGGTGATGATCTCCACCACCCGTTGCGTTAAGGAGCCGTTGCTTGCGGGCACCCCTTTATCGAGCCACAAATTGTCCTCCAAGCCCACGCGCACATTGCCGCCCAAAAGAATCGCTTGTGCAGCCATAGGCATTTGCGCGCGACCGATGCCAAAGCCCGACCACACGGCATCGGCGGGCAAGTTGTCGGCCATGGCTTTCATGGTGGTGGTGTCTGCAGGCGCTCCCCAGGGAATGCCAAGGCAGAGTTGGAACAAGGGGTCAACCAACAAGCCTTCTTTGATCATTTGCTTGGCAAACCACAGGTGTCCGGTGTCAAAAATTTCCAACTCGGCTTTGACCCCCAACTCGGTAATGCGTTTTGCGCCTGCGCGCAAGGCTGCAGGGGTGGAAACATAAATCGTGTTGCCATCGCCAAAATTCAAGGTGCCACAGTCCAAGGTGCAAATTTCAGGCAACAGTTCTTCCACATGAATCAATCGAGCCAAAGGGCCAATTAAATCGGTCGAAGGGCCAAACTGCATGGGCGTCTCACCCGGGCCAATTTCAAGATCGCCGCCCATGCCTGCGGTCAGGTTCACGATGATGTCCACGCCTGAATCGCGGATGCGGTCCATGACTTCACGGTACAGCGCAGGATCCCGGCTGAATTTTCCGGTTTCAGGGTGGCGCACATGGCAGTGCACCACCGTGGCACCGGCCTTTGCCGCTTCTACGGCCGCCGCTGCAATTTGTTTGGGGGTCACTGGAATGGCGGGGTGTTTGTCCACGGTATCGCCAGCGCCCGTGAGCGCGCAGGTAATGATGATGTTGTGGTTCATTTTTTATAGTCCATTTCTTCAAGGTCAAGGATTTGTTTAAGGGCATTGAAATGCAGCTCTGAAAATGCAGTGGGGTAGTCGTTCCACTGCGCACACGCCAAGGAGGCCAAAGGTTCAGGAATGAGCGCCAAGGGCCGGCCAGTAGACAACGCCAAAACTTGAAGCTTGGCGGCTTTTTCTAAGTAATACAAGGTGTCCAAGGCCTGGGCCACCGTCGGCCCCACCACGAGGACACCGTGGTTGCCCATGAACAAAACGTTTTTGCCGCCTTGCATCAAGCCTGCAACCCGCGCGCCTTCTGATGCTTCTAAAGCCATTCCGGCATAGTCTCTGTCGTAGGCGATGCGCTGGTGGAATCGGCAGGCGTTTTGGTCCAACATCAAAAATTCAAAGTCTTTCAAGCAACACAAAGCCGTGGCATAAGGCATGTGGGTGTGCAAGATGCAACGCGCATGGGGTAGCTGTTGGTGCAATACGGCATGCAAATGCCAGGCCGTTGGATCTGGAGCGTTCGCGGCTTGATCGACAGCGGCATCCGCACTGTTGAGTAAAAGCAAGTCGCTGGCTTGGATCCGCGAAAAATGGCTGCCTTGGGGGTTGAGTAAAAACTGCCGGCCATCGCTTGATACCGCCACACTGAAATGGTTGGCGATCGACTCATGCATATCCCAGCGCGCAGCCCAGCGAAACGCAGCAGCGAGGTCTATGCGGGCTTGGGGTTCATTGATTAAAAATGTCATCGTGCGGCTTTCAATCGTGTTGGCACTTTAGCTGCGCTCCCGGGGAAGCTGTCGGTTAAATACGACTATGTATTGACATTTTGCGACTATTTGAAAATGGCTTTGCGCACCCCTGTCCCACAGAGCTTGCCCAGGCTGCTGCGAAATGTATGTCACCATCCGGGGTATGCGACGGTCCACCGCCGCGACCTATCTATCCGTGGGAATGACTCTGTGAATAAATTAATGTGGCCTTTGGCCTCGCTCTTGAGCGGAGTCAGCATGCTCGTTGTGGGCGTTGCCTTGCTCACCGTTGCGATTGGGGCGCAAGCCGGTTCGGCCAAGTATTCGGCCCTGGTCACGGGCATCATCATGTCGGCCTACTTTGCCGGATTTGTTTATGGGACATACGCTTGTCCTACCCTGATTCGCAAGGTGGGTTACATCCGCGCTTTTGCGGTGATGGCGTCAGTGGCTTCTGCCTTACCGGTCTTGCATGCTTTGTGGACCAACCCCTGGTTTTGGGGGGTGTTGCGATTTGTAACTGGGCTTTGCATTGTGGGTTTGTACATGGTGATAGAGAGCTGGCTCAATGTGGTTGCCAGCAGCGAAAGCCGAGGAAAAGTATTTGCAGCTTATATGGCGGTCAGCGGCGTTTCCACGGCGATCGGGCAGTGGCTTATTTTGGCAAGTGACCGCTATGGCTTTGTTCCATTTGCCTTGGTCTCGATTCTTTTTTCTTTCGCGCTGATCCCCACCACGCTGACCACCATCCGCGAGCCGCAACCCACCAATGCGCCGTCCATGAGCTTGGTGCGCTTGTTTGTTATTTCGCCGATCGGCGCCATTGCAGCCATGGGCTCGGGCCTGCTCAACGGAACGTTTTTTAGCTTGGGCTACGTGTTTGGAACCGGCGTGGGATTTAGCGACAGCCGAACCGCCACCTTCATGGCGGTCACAATTTTGAGTGGCGCGGCCTTTCAGTGGCCTGTGGGGCATTTATCGGACCGGTACGACCGGCGTTGGCTGTTGTTTTGGATTTGTGTGGTCACCGCAGGACTGGCCGGCGTCGGGTTTTATTTGGCCCGCGAATACGAAAATTTATTGATTTTTCTCGGAGTGTTGTACGGCGGATTGTCGTTTGCCGTTTATGGACTCAGCGTCGCCCACACCAATGATTTGATCGAACCTTCCAAAGTGCTGGAGACGACGGGTGGCTTGTTGCTGCTCTATGGCATTGGCGCGACCGTGGGCCCCACCTTGGCCGGGGGTTTGATGGACTTCATGGGCCCCGAGGGCTTGATGTTGTTTTTCTCCATTGTCTTGTCCTTGCTTGCGGTTGCGGTATGGCGATTTGCGTCCAAGCAAAAACACAGCCAAGCGCCGCCAGTGCACCGGGCCGACTATGTGATGATGGATGCGAGTTCGCAAGCGGTGCTGCAAATGGACCCGCGCAGTGAACAAGAAAATTTTGATTTTGATCCCCCTGCGAAGCAGTAAACACGATAAGCACCCACCTGAAAATTTAAGATGCAAAACGTTGCCTTTACCCAGATGAAAGATGGAACCACCGAGGAATATCTTTTTCTGCAAGAACTCGAACACCAATACATCCTCGCGTTGCCCGACCGTTTGATGGAATCTCTGCGGGGTCTGGGTACCTCCTTGCAAGGCTACCAAATCAGTCGGCTGGAGCATTCACTGCAAAGTGCAACGCGTGCACAGGCCGATGGCGCTGACGTGGACATGGTGGTGGGCGCTTTGCTTCACGATATTGGCGACGTGTTGGCCCCAGAAAACCACTCCCAAATGGCAGCAGCCATTCTTCGCCCTTATGTGCGCGCCGAGGTCACCTGGGTGATTGAAATGCATGGCCTCTTTCAAATGGAGTACTACGCCCATCACTTTGGCAAAGACCCGCATGCTTACTTGGCTTACAAAGACCACCCTTGGTTTGCCGCATGCCATCATTTTTGTGCCTGCTATGACCAAGCTGCTTTTGACCCGAACTACCCCACACAAACGCTGGAATACTTTGAACCCCTGCTGCGCGCGGTCTTCAGCAGAAAAGCGTTTGACCCCGCAGTGATCCAAGCCGCGGCGTAAATCACACAATGCCATTGCGGTCTTTGCGGGTACTGCCCATGTCTGCGCCATGGCGAAGTGCCATCGCCATGCTCGCGGGCGTGGCTTTTTTCTCGGTGATGGATGCCACACTGAAAACCCTCTCGGCTTTTTACCCAGCAATGCAAGTGGCCGCTTTGCGGGGTTTGGCTGCGCTGCCCATGGTGGTGGTCTACACCGCTTGGCGGGTTCCGCTCGCGCAATTGTTTCAGGTTCAATGGCGACTGCACTTGTTGCGCTGCGTTCTCAATGTCGCCACACTTTGGCTTTTTGCCTATGGCATTGGCCAATTGGCGCTGGCTCAGGCCTACACCATATTCTTTATTTCTCCGCTGCTAGTGACCGCTTTGGCG
>CANJNX010000096.1 GCA_947475495.1 Comamonadaceae bacterium
CTTCACCATCAACGCCATGTACTACGACCCCCAAACCGAATTGGTGGTGGACTACCACGGTGGTTTGAAAGACGCTAAAAACAAAACACTGCGCATGATTGGGGACGCCGCTACCCGCTACCGCGAAGACCCGGTTCGGATTATTCGCGCGGTGCGTTTTGCTGCCAAGTTGAACCCTCTGGGATTTAAGTTGGACTCCAAAACAGCAGGGCCTTTGGTGAAGTCGCAGCAGTTGTTGGCCGATGTTCCGCAAAGCCGTTTGTTTGACGAGATGCTGAAGTTGCTGCAAACGGGACACGCCTTGGCATCGATTGCCCAACTCAAAAAACTCGGTTTGTCTCGGGGAATTTATCCGCTGTTGGACGTGGTGGTTGAGCGGGCAGAAACGCCGTTTGTCACCTCAGCCTTGCAAGACACCGACCGCCGCGTGGGCGAAGGCAAGCCGGTGGCGCCTAGCTTTTTGTTGGCATGCGTGTTGTGGGCTGATGTGCGTGACGGCTGGGCAGAGCGCTTGGAGCAACGCCAGCATTCGCACCCTGCGCTGCAAGATGCGATTGACGATGTTTTCAATGCCCGCATTGGTGATGTCTCGGGTCGCGGAAAGCTTGCCGGTGATATGCGTGAAATATGGATGATCCAGCCGCGCTTTGAAAAGCGCGTCGGCAGCGCACCGTTTGGTTTGGTTCAACAAGAGCGTTTTCGGGCTGCCTTTGATTTCATGCGCCTTCGCGCTGACATCGGCGAGGTGGATGAAGCTTTGGCGGACTGGTGGCAAGAGTTCAGTACGGGCGACGACTTGTACCGTGAAGACTTGGTGGACCAGGTTCGCCAGGAAACCCAAAAGCGACCCCGCGCTCCCAAGATGCAACGTGCGCCTGCGCCCATGGATCGGCCCGAAGCCGCGCCGGGGGATGAGGTTTCAGAGGGCGCAGCGCCTAAAAAACGCCGTCGCCGTCGCCGTACAGGCGGCCCTAGCGGCTCCAGCGGCTCTGCTGCCCCAGACAGCAGTGACGCCGGTCTTTGATTCTCAAGTGCCATGCGAGAGCGTTCGTCTGTAGTTGCGACAGTAGGGTTGGGGGCTAACCTCGGCAATCCTCAGGCCGCAGTTGCTGGCGCGATTGCATCGCTTGCTGCGTTGGACGGTGTAAAGCTAGTAGCCCAGTCGGCGTTCTACCGCAGTGCGCCCATTGATTCGAGCGGCCCAGACTATGTCAATGCGGTTGTTCAACTCCAAACCAACTTAATTGCGCCTGAACTCTTGGCCCAGTTGCAAACGATAGAGCAGGGCGCAGGACGCGAGCGGCCTTACCGCAATGCCCCACGAACCTTGGATTTAGATCTCTTGTTGTTTGGAGATGCCAGCATTCAAAGCCCATCTTTGACAGTGCCACACCCCCGAATGTGGCAACGTGCATTTGTGTTGCTGCCTTTGGCCGAGATTGCGCCAGCGCTTGTCAGTGCCGCGCTGTTGGACTCCGTCAAAGACCAGATTCTGGAGCGTGTGCCGGATGGCAATAATTGCTAGGCGTTTAATTTTCGGTACAGCGTTTGGCGGCTGATTCCTAAGGCACGGGCTGCCATGGAAACATTACCTTGGCTAGACGCCATCGCCGATTCAATCGCGCAGCGTGACAGGTCTTTGAGGTTTTGGGGTTCAGAAGATGGCCTAGGCGAGTTTGCTATCAAAGATGGCGCCTCGTTGTTTCGTATATCCAACGCAATATCGTCGGGTAAATGGTTCCAGCCGATGGTGTTTTCATCGGGGTTCAGCATAGCGCTGGCCGTTCGCAATACGCTGGAGAACTGGCGCAAGTTGCCAGGCCATGCATACAAGCGCATGCTGTCAAGCACCTCGGCATCGAGGTCAATGTCACGCTCTGGATTGAGGGTGCGTAAAAGCCGTTCGGCCAAAGCTTGAAAATCTTGTCGCTCACGCAGCGACGGAAGTTGGACCATCAGCCCATTGATTCGGTAATAAAGGTCACTGCGAAACCGTCCTTGGTCGGCTTCTTCGCGCAAATGACTGTGGGTGGCACACACCAAGGCAAAGTCCACGGCAACCGAGCGTCCCGCACCCAAGGGCGTCACCGTGCGCTCTTGCAAAACACGCAACAAGCGGGTCTGCATGCCTAGAGGCATATCTCCAATCTCGTCTAAAAACAGAGTGCCTCCACTGGCTTCGCGCAGGCGTCCTAGACTGCCTTGTTTCTTTGCGCCTGTGAAAGCGCCTGCTTCATAGCCGAACAGTTCGGCCTCAATCAAATGCTCAGGAATAGCGGCACAGTTAATAGCTACAAAAGGCCCGTTGTGGCGCAAACTGCTTTCGTGCAAAGCGCGCGCAAAGTATTCTTTGCCAACGCCAGACTCCCCTTGGATCAGGATGGGAATGGGTTTGTCTAAAACGCGGCGGGCTTTGTCTGCCGCACTGCGCCAACGCAGATCCCCCGTGTCAAGCGCTGCTAACGCATCCTGCTGGGACTCACCTTGCACACGCTTCGAAGCGGTGGGGGCGTGCGATGGATTAGTTTGGCCTTGAATTTGTGCGAAAAGTAGTTTTCCGTTGTGTGAGCGAATCGGAAACGCGGCTTGCGACTGTCGTTTCGCGCGGTACAGAAAATCATGCCACTGCATATCAAGCAGACTGCCAATTTGAGTCACTCCCAAGGCTTTGGGGATCAGACCTAACAAGGCCATGCCAATCCGATTGGCGCCGACGATCCAACCCTCCTCTGTGAGCGCAACGATGGCTTCAGCCACCGTGCCTATGCCTTCTGACTGTGCGTGAAGGCGCAAAAGAATATGCCCCTGGCTATTGGAAAGAAGCAGTCGGTTTTCGATCATCCGCGCCGCCGTGTTGACAAGCCCCAAGGTATGGGGGTGTCCGTTGTGTTGGTCGCCGGTGATGTCCAAAATGCCAAGCAACTCACCGTTGAAAGACATGATGGGCGCTGCCGCACACGTTAGAAAGCCATTGCGCTCTAAGAAATGTTCAGAGCCATGAATTTCAATAGCGCACGATTCCGCAATGGCTGTCCCAATCGCGTTGGTTCCGCGGTGCTCTTCATGCCAAGACGCACCGCATGCCAGCGCCACCCGTTGGGTCTTGTCCAGAAAAACAGGGTCTCCCAAGGTGTGCATCAACACGCCGCGGTTGTCTGCCAACACCACTACGTTTTGGTTATGGTGCACTTGCGCAAACAAGTATTCCATCACAGGGCGGGAGTGAGACAGCAGCGCATGGTTGCGCAGCATGGCTTGGCGAAGTAAAAAACTGCTGCGGTGTTCGTCTGGGTGTACTTTTTCGGCCGGGGCAAGTCCAGCGGTCAAGCTGCGCTTCCAAGACCGGGCCAGTCTTTCGTCCAAACCCTGCGTTGGAATATCTCCGAATTGCATTAAATGCTGACGCGCATGGCTCAGGGTGATGGCGTTATGGGCAGTGTGCACTTTGTCTCCTAGACAGATTGAAATCTGTTCTGTGTGGTGTAAGTCTGTTCATCGTAACCATAGCGCTGCAAGCTGACGATATGCATACAAATGCATAGCACTTGCGCAGCAATAGTGTCACTTTTTGGAACACTTGCGAGGTAACTGTGTCGAACTGGAGCGCAGGCGCGGGTGGTGATGCGGCAACGCAAAGGGGTGTGTTTCCAATGAAAACGTTGGTCAAAGCGAATGCATTGAAGTTGGCACGGGACTTGATTAGGTGAGATTACCCGCAAGGGAAACATTCCCATTTATTTTCATATTAGAGGAGACAACCATGCTTTACGCTTATCCCGGAACCCCAGGTGCCAAAGTCGCATTCAAAGGCCATTACGACAACTTCATTGGAGGTAAGTTTGTTGCCCCCGTTAAAGGCCAGTACTTTGACGTCATTACCCCCATCACTGGCAAACCCTATACCAAAGCCGCTCGTTCGACGGCTGAAGACGTCGAACTCGCCCTCGATGCAGCCCACGCAGCTGCCGATGCGTGGGGCCGCACGCCCGCAGCTGACCGCGCCAATGTGTTGCTCAAAATTGCAGACCGCATCGAAGCCAACTTGGAGCTATTGGCGTATGCAGAGACCGTGGACAACGGCAAAGCCATTCGCGAGACGCTCAATGCTGACATTCCGCTCACCGTAGATCACTTTCGCTATTTCGCAGGCTGTGTTCGTGCCCAAGAAGGGGCGCTGAGCAATATTGATGACAACACCGTGGCGTACCACATCCAAGAACCCTTGGGCGTTGTCGGTCAGATCATTCCTTGGAACTTCCCGATTTTGATGGCTGCTTGGAAACTGGCACCAGCACTGGGCGCGGGTAACTGCGTGGTTTTAAAACCTGCGGAGTCCACCCCCATCAGTATCTTGGTATTGGTCGAGTTGATTGCTGACTTGCTGCCACCTGGCGTTCTCAACATCGTCAATGGCTACGGTCGTGAAGCTGGTTTGCCATTGGCAACCAGCAAACGCATTGCAAAAATCGCCTTCACCGGTTCGACATCCACAGGCCGTGTGATTGCGCAGGCTGCTGCCAACAACTTGATCCCAGCGACCTTGGAGCTGGGCGGGAAATCGCCTAATATTTTCTTTGCCGACATCATGGACAAAGACGATGGCTTTTTGGACAAAGCAATCGAAGGCATGGTGCTTTTCGCATTCAACCAAGGTGAGGTTTGCACCTGCCCTTCTCGCGCATTGATCCAAGAGTCCATTTACGACAAATTCATGGAGCGCGTTTTAAAGCGTGTGGCTGCTATTAAGCACGCCAATCCACTTGACACCGACAGCATGATGGGCGCACAGGCATCTAAAGAGCAACTTACCAAAATTTTGTCTTACCTCGATTTAGGAAAACAAGAAGGCGCCAAAGTTCTGATTGGTGGCGAGCAAGCCCATTTGGGTGGCGATTTAGAAGGGGGTTACTACGTACAGCCCACTTTGTTTAAAGGCCATAACAAAATGCGGATTTTCCAAGAAGAAATTTTTGGACCCGTATTGGCTGTAACGACCTTCAAAGATGAAGCTGAGGCGTTGGAAATTGCCAATGACACCTTGTATGGATTGGGCGCTGGCGTATGGAGCCGCAACGGTAATGTGGCCTACCGCATGGGCCGCGCTATC
>CANJNX010000097.1 GCA_947475495.1 Comamonadaceae bacterium
GCGACGGTGTCTTGGGGTAAGAGCGCGGCGTAAAACGCCATTTGGGTGTCTTCAAGCGGGTTGCTCACCCGTTTTTTGGTTTTGGCTTCGGGCTCGGTTTTGTAATCCAACACCATCAGCGTCCCATCCGACAAGGTGTCGATCCGGTCAATACGACCTTCCAGCAGCCAATCCGAAATACTTTGGCGGTATTCGTTTTCTGCACTTTGGAAGACTCTCCCTTGGGCTTCGTGTTTCGTCAACCAATGCAGGTAGCCTTCTCGCACACGGGGCCAGGAAGCAGCAAAGGGTAAAAATTCACCCGCATCCAAGCCCATGGCATGGCTCGCTTTTTCACTGGCCGCATTGAGCATAGACCGGCGCACTGAAAGATCAGCACGTTCAAGCTTCTGTAAAGCCAGATGAAACTCCTGCAATACGTGGTGCAACCACAGGCCAAAGTCGCGCTTGTCGATTTCAGCGTCTAGTTCATCCACGCCGCGCAAGCCGAGTTGGCACAGAGCGAAAAAACGGTAGGGGCAATGGCGTAAATCTTCGTAGGCACTTTGCGACAATTTATTGACGCTCAAAGCCGCAGCAGTAGGTGATGGTGGGGTGACGGGGGCTGCAGCGACACTTCGGCGGGTTCTGAGTTCTGGGTTGGGTTTCCTCGCTTGTGAACCCATCACGGTTTGAACCAGCGGGCTAGGCAACAAGGCTTCTCCCGCATCGTCACTTTCGCGCCACAGCACATCACACCACGGGTTAGAAAGTGCATGCGCCCACGCCAATCGGTGCGCTGCTTCCAAGGTTTCACGCGAAGGCAGGCCCAGTGCGACACGCTGGGCGGGCGTCCACGGCCCACTGGATTCGGGAGACGCAGGCAAACGCACCTCATCGCAACCCACGATGACCAGCGCTTTGAACGGACGTGCCAGCATTTGGCTCATTGGCAAGACCACCACTTGCTCCTTGGCAGGGTACGGCGGGGTAAAACTAGCGTCTTCTAGGCTTTGTTGCACCCATTGGGTAAAGGCAGCCAAATCCAGCGTTTGACCAGCCCACAAAGCGCTTCCGAGAAGGGTTTGCCATGGTGCCGACGGCTCTAAACGCAAAGCTGCTATGACTTTCGCTCCAGCCCCATCCTGCACTAAAGCCTCCCACATTCCACATCCTTCAAGCGCCGTTCGCAAAACCGCCAACCACTGGCCCAATCGGCGCGAACCTTGAAAGCTATCGCGAACGGTGTTCACCACTGCAATAGCGTCTTGGCAGGGTGTTCGCTGGGCATTGCACCAATCGCGAATCTGCTGCCGACGCAGCTGCGATTCCAGGCCATCCACATCAGCAACCCACCCCGAAGTCAGTTTGAGCCACGCCAAAACAGCGTCGCTTGAAGCATTCCAAGACACCGCTTTGAGCAAGGCCATGACGCCAGCTCCGGCGTGGCTGGTCGAAAGCTTCCAACCCGTTTCATCGCGAATTTGCGCTCCTGCGCCTTCCAGCATGGCCTGAACTCTGCGGGTTAAAGCGCGGTCCGATGACACCAAAGCCAAAGGGAATCGCCCGGCGCAAATATGCGTTACAACACAAGCAGCAGCGTGTTGTGCCTCATCTTGCGCATCCAAACACGCATGAAACACCGGGCTTGCCGGAGCTGGGTAAGCCGCCAATGGAATCTGAACCATACGTTCACCCCACACCTCTTGTAAGCCCGAGGCCATGGGGTCTTGAGAGAGCCCAGTAAGAACAATAAGCAGGTCGGCTTGGGCCAGCGCATGCGGAGTAAAAAGCACATCGGTGGCGTAGGCAGAAACACCAGCCCATTCGACCGCCGAGCGAAGCGCAATGCGTTCAAAGGCCATGGAGGCCGCTTCTAAACCCAAAGAAGACGCACTGCGGGCGTTTTGCGTCCATTCGGCACGCTTTTCAGGAGGATACGCAGCAGCCAAGGGCCCGAGTTGGTGCGCAGCTTCCACCAACAACTGCGCCAATGCGCCATGGTGCTCGGCATAGCGCTGGCTTTGAATCAGCGATTGGGCGGTCAAAGTGTCCACTGCGGTATCAAACGCGATATCCCCAGCTCCTGGGGCGAAAACCGCGATCGATTGACTCCAGTTTTTGGAGGTTTCAAACCGAGGCGCAAAGCCGTTGGGAAAGCGCGCCGCCCACATCTGCCAAGCTTGCCTCAGCAATTGCGCATAGGGCAGCAAAACAAACGTGCGTGAAGGATGGGCCCCCCTTTCAAGCATCAGCCCCGCAATACGGTCAAGAACGCCTGTGCCATTTGCAAACCAATGGGGATCAAAATTTTCTATGTCGTTCATAGCGACGTGAGCGAGCGGGAGGGTCTGGGTTTCTGTCACAATTACTCCACTTTAGCTGCTTCAACCTCCCTCCCGAAAGAAATTACTATGGCCAGCGATCTCATCAAACACGTCACCGATGCCACTTTTGAAACCGAAGTGCTGAAATCGACCCATCCGATATTGGTGGACTACTGGGCTGAATGGTGCGGGCCTTGCAAAATGATTGCGCCTATTTTGGACGAGGTTTCTGCCACCTATGAAGGCAAATTGCACATCGCCAAAATGAATGTCGATGAAAACCGAGAGATCCCCGCTAAATTTGGCATCCGCGGTATTCCGACGCTGATGCTCTTTAAGGACGGCGCACTCGCTGCCACCAAAGTGGGAGCTTTGAGCAAAGCGCAGTTGGTAGCCTTCATCGACGAACAAATCAAATAAATTCAAAACCCAAGTAAAACCAAGCGCTGCACAGTTCAGCCAGCGTTTGGTGAAAACCCCGGTTTTCCTGTCATAATCAATCCCGTTCACCCACATTTATCCCCAGTGGGCACCGCCATCACGGTGAAGAACACGGATGGCCAAGCGCTAACCCTCGCTCGCCGAATCCCTTACTCACCCCCAGATTTTTTGTACTTGCCGAAATTTTCGGTTAACTCCCCACCGGGACCTACTCCATGCACTTAAACGAACTCAAGGCACTGCACGTGTCAGAAGTACTCAAACAAGCCGAAGAGCTTGAAATTGAAAACACGGGCCGCATGCGCAAACAAGAGTTGATGTTTGCCATTATCAAAAAACGGGCCCGTACCGGAGAGCAAATCATTGCCGACGGCGTGTTGGAAATTTTGCCTGACGGTTTTGGATTCTTGCGCAGCCCCGACACCAGCTACACGGCCAGTACGGATGACATCTACATCAGTCCAAGCCAAGTGCGCCGCTTTAACCTGCACACCGGTGACATGATTGAAGGCGAAGTACGCACCCCCAAAGACGGCGAGCGCTACTTTGCCCTCAACAAGCTTGACAAAGTCAACGGCGACTCGCCTGAGAGCAACAAGCACAAAGTCATGTTCGAGAACTTGACGCCGCTCTTTCCTAAAGAGCAAATGCGCTTAGAGCAAGACAATAAAAGCGACGAAAACATCACCGGGCGGATTATTGACATCATTGCCCCCATCGGCAAAGGCCAACGCGCATTGCTGGTTGCCCCACCCAAGAGCGGAAAAACCGTGATGATGCAACACATTGCACACGCTATTTCCGCCAACTACCCCAATAGCCACATGATGGTTTTGTTGGTCGACGAACGCCCTGAAGAGGTGACGGAGATGCAGCGTACCGTCAAAGGTGAGGTGATTGCGTCTACCTTTGATGAACCCGCCTCGCGCCACGTGCATGTGGCTGAAATGGTGATTGAGCGAGCCAAACGTTTGGTTGAGCTCAAAAAAGACGTTGTCATTTTGCTCGACTCCATCACCCGCTTGGCCCGGGCCTACAACAACGTGGTGCCTTCCAGCGGAAAAGTGCTCACCGGCGGCGTGGACTCCAACGCATTGCAACGCCCCAAACGCTTCTTAGGTGCAGCGCGCAACGTGGAAGAAGGCGGCTCTTTGACCATCATCGCCACCGCTTTGGTCGACACCGGAAGCCGCATGGACGAGGTCATTTTTGAAGAATTCAAGGGCACAGGCAACTCCGAAATTCACCTGGACCGACGCTTGTATGAAAAACGCGTGTTTCCGTCGATTCAACTCAACCGCAGCGGAACGCGCCGCGAAGAACTGCTCTTATCCCCCGAAATTTTGCAGAAAACCCGCATCCTGCGCCAATTTTTGTACAACATGGATGAAATCGAGTCCATGGAAATGGTGCTCAAACAAATGCGTGCCACGAAAAACAACAGCGAGTTTTTTGACATGATGCGCCGGGGCGGCTAATTGCCCCACCCCGCTGTTTGACAGTGGTTTATAATCTTGGGCTTATCGCGTTAAGTACACCGTTTTTTGAATTGGGTAAACAGTTTGCCCAAGGAACGGCGCGGCTAACGCAACTGATGGAGAAAATATGAAAGACGGCATTCACCCTAATTACCGCGAAGTATGCTTCATGGACTTATCGAACAGCTTTAAGTTCGTTACCCGTTCATGCGCTAACACCAAAGAAATGATCAAAATGGAAGACGGCCGTGAGCTGCCTTTGTACAAGCTTGATACCTCAAGCGAATCTCATCCTTTCTACACTGGAACCCAAAAGTCTGTGGACAATATGGGCGGACGCGTAGAGAAATTCCGCAATCGTTTCGGAAAGACCACTGCAAAATAATTCGGATTCAGGTTTTGGCCTGACCCGTTACGAAGGCAGCCCGGGTTACCGCGCTGCCTTTTTTATGATGACGACCCTACCACCGTGAATCAACCCACCCCCGCTATCGTCGCTCAGTCTGCCGTGCGGCGGCTGCCGCGTACCGCATTGCTTTTGCTGTGTGTTGCGTATGTGATTTTCGGCTTTGTGGGGCGCGACGGTTGGAAAAGTGCGGACATGGCGTCGGTGGGCTTGATGGCAAGCCTGGCGCAAGGAAGCTCGGACTGGCTGTTTCCTACGCTATTGGGAATCCCTTCAGAGCACGGCGCTTTACTGCCCTATTGGTTCGGGGCGTGGGCCATCGCCCTTTCACCCGCTGAAGCGGTATGGGCCGACTTCATGCTGCGTATTCCCTTTGGCGTCTTGTTAGCCCTGTCAATGGCCGGCACCTGGTATGGCACCTACAGCTTGGCTAGA
>CANJNX010000098.1 GCA_947475495.1 Comamonadaceae bacterium
CGGGGTCCATTTGGTAAACTTTTTTGTTACTCTTGCCTAAATTGCTGGCTGAGCCAACAGCATCTCTAAAGGGTCCGTAAAACGCGCTGGCGTATTTAGCGCTGTAGGCCATGATGCGGGTGTGCACTAAGTTTTCCGCTTCCAGCGCTTGGCGAATAGCGCCGATACGCCCGTCCATCATGTCGCTGGGGGCCACGATATCGACACCTGCGCGGGCCTGCGTGAGCGCTTGTTGGACCAAGACGGCAGTGGTCTCGTCGTTCAAGATGTAGCCCGCGTTGTCGGGCTTGGTGTCGGGCAGGCCATCTTGGCCGTGGCTGGTAAAGGGGTCAAGTGCGACATCGGTCATGATGCCCAAATCGGGAAACTCTTTCTTTAAGGCTTGGACAACCCGCGGGATCAGGCCATCGGGGTTGAGGGCCTCTTCGCCGCCGTAGGTTTTTAGCGATGGGTCGATCACAGGAAAAAGCGCCATCACGGGGATTTCTAGTTTGGCGCACGCTTCGGCAACGGGAAGCAGCAGGTCCAAACTCAAACGCATCACCCCAGGCATGGACGCAATAGGAACCCGCTGGTTTTTTCCTTCCACCACAAAGACCGGATAAATCAGGTCGTGTGCACTGAGCGTGTGTTCGCGCACCAAATTGCGGGTATAGGTATCACGGCGTAAACGGCGTGGTCGACCAAGGGGAAAAGGAGCGGGGGAGATCATAGGAAAATTGTGCCTGATTATCTGCGCATGAAAGAACTGGATTTTCTACTGATTTTTGTAAATTAACTATATTTGACAATTTAGTTAAAACCGCTGCTATAATTTTTTTGGGCACCCTGGTGCCTCCCGCTTTTCCTCCCTGAGCGGGGCCTTGACGTGTGACAGCTAATAGGCTTATCACCCCAGCTCTATGCTGGGGTTTTTTTTGCTCTTTTTCCCACGGCTACACTGCGCCCATGCTCTGGATCAAAGCCTTTCACATCATTTTTGTCGCAAGCTGGTTTGCAGGCTTGTTCTATTTGCCAAGAATTTTTGTGAACTTGGCCATGGTCGAGCCGAACTCGCTTGAGGAGCGCGCGCGCTTGCTTTTGATGGCGCGCAAGCTTTTGCGTTTTACGACCTTGCTTTCTCTGCCTGCGCTGGCGCTGGGCGTGTGGCTGTGGTGGGTTTACGGTATCGGCAAAGGCCCAGGCAACGGCTGGATGGATGTCAAACTTTTGTTGGTGGTGTTGGTCATTGGCTACCACCACAGCTGCTCTGTGATCTTGCGAAAATTCGAGTCCCAATCCATGCACCGCAGCCATGTGTGGTTCCGATGGTTCAACGAGATTCCGGTTTTGATGCTGACCGCTGTCGTTGTACTGGTGGTTGTCAAGCCTTTTTAAGTGCGGGCAGCCATGCATAAATCCGCGGCCTGGCCTCTGTCTTGGATGTATGCCGGCTTGGTGGTTTACGCAAGTCTTTACCCGTTTGCCCAATGGCGTGACCAAGGCATTTCCACCTGGTCTTTTTTAACCGCGCCTTTGCCGCGCTACTGGTCGGGGTTCGATGTCGCCATTAATGTGGTTGGCTATGCGCCTTTGGGTGCGCTGCTTTCTTTAGCGATATTGCGCAGCCTGCGCATGAAGTACCCAATTTTGATTCCCCTGCTTGCGGGGGCTGTGCTGTCATTGCTCATGGAGGGTTTGCAAAGTTACTTGCCCCAGCGGGTCGCCTCCAAAGAGGATTGGATTTTGAACACACTGGGTGCTGCGCTCGGTGCGGGGGCGACGCTTGCTTTGGATCGGCTGGGCGTATTGGCGCGTTGGGACCGTGTTCGCAGTCGCTGGTTGGTTGCCTATGGCCGGGGCTATGTGGTGTTGTTGGCCACCTGGCCATTGGCGCTGTTGTTTCCTGCGTCGATTCCTTTTGGGGTGGGCCAAGTACTGGCACGCTCTATCGCTGCTGTGGACGAAATGGTGACTGAATGGGGCGGACCGGATGCCGCCGCGGTATGGCTGACTTGGCTTCCTGCGCCCCATGCCGTGGAACATGCGCTCTCGCCCAGTGGGGTGTATTTGTGCGTCCTTCTAGGCTTGTTGATCCCTTGCTTTTTAGCCTTTTGCGTGGTCCGAAATCCCTTGCACCGCGCCATTGCTGCCGTGGGCTTGGTCCTGCTGGGCGTCTGTACCACCGGGTTTTCTTCGGCGCTGACTTGGGGGCCTGCGCACGCGTGGGCTTGGTTGGACGTGCCAGTGCGCAGCGCGGTTGTGACGGCTGTGCTTTTGGCGTTGGCACTGGTTTGGCTTCCCGTTCGCGCCAGCGCAGCACTGGTTTTACTGGCTTTGGGCGTGGACTTGAGCCTACTCAACCAAGCGCCAGAGAGCCCGTACTTTGCTCAAACTTTGCAGGCCTGGGAGCAGGGCCGTTTTATTCGTTTTAATGGCCTGGCCCAATGGCTGGGATGGATTTGGCCCTATGCTGCCGCCTTGGTCGTTCTGACCCAGTTCGGGCGGCGCACTGATCAGAAACCTCAAAGCTATGACTGACAACATGACTGATTCACCCATGCCTGAAAAATTGTATTTTGAGCGCCACATTTTTTTCTGTCTCAATGAAAGAAAAAATGGAGAAAGTAGCTGTGCGCAGCACCAAGCTAGAAAAGCCTTTGACCAATGCAAACAAAAAATTCGGGATGCTGAGCTTTCCGGCCCAGGGCAGGTTCGCGTCAACCAAGCCGGGTGCTTGGGCCGCTGCGAGCAAGGGCCGGTTGCGGTGGTGTACCCCGAAGGGACGTGGTACACCTATGTTGATGAAGCAGACATGGATGAGATTGTTGAGTCACACCTCAAAGCAGGCAAGCCCGTAGAACGGTTACGCCTACAAGATTGACCGCCATTCATGAACCCGCGTACGCTTAAGCAAACCCTGCAGGGCCAGGCTGGCATCTTGGAAATGCTGGTTGACGAGCCGCAACTCGCAGAGGGCGAAAAATGCAAAGGCGTCGCGGTGATTGCCCACCCACATCCATTGTTTGGGGGCACGATGGACAACAAAGTTGTACAAACCCTGGCGCGTGCGTTTGTGTTGGCGAAGTGGCGCGCCGTTCGATTTAATTTTCGCGGTGTCGGCCAAAGCCAAGGGGTGTATGACGAAGGGCGCGGTGAGCTGCAAGACTTGTTGGATGTCATTGCGCACATGGCGCCTCTGGCCAGTCAGGAATCGGCCTTGTCCTTGGCGGGGTTTTCTTTTGGCTCTTTTGTCACCAGCCATGCAGCGCAGCAGCTTTTTCCAAATCGGCCCATTGATAAATTGGTTTTGGTGGGTACAGCGGCAAGCCGGTTTGAAGTAGCCCCGATCGATCCCGCTTTGCATGAGCGCACTTTGGTATTGCATGGCGAAGAGGACGATACCGTTGCCTTGGCGAATGTGATGGATTGGGCACGTCCCCAGTCATTGCCTGTGACAGTGATTCCTGGAGGTGGGCACTTCTTTCATGGACAATTGCCGCTTTTGCGAAGTTTGGTGTTGCGACATCTTCTATCGCCCTTGAACCCTTAGCGCCTCAAAAGAGGCTTCTGTGCTGCTTGTCATGAAACTACTCTTTTCTATTGTGTTGGCGTTTTGGTGCGGTTTGGCGGCTTCGCAAATTCCGCAAGCCCCAGAAATTGCTGCCCGCTCCTATTTGCTTATCGACGTCACTGCCAACCAAGTGTTGGCCGCAAAAGACGTGGACATCCCGATGGAGCCAGCCTCGTTGACCAAGTTGATGTCGGCGTATTTGGTGTTTGACGCTTTGCGGGTTAAAAAAATCGACCTCAAGCAGACCTTCCCTGTCAGTGAGCACGCTTGGAAGATGCCGGGTTCGCGGATGTTTATCGACCCCAAAATGCAAGTTCCCGTGGAAGATTTAATCAAGGGAATGATTGTGCAGTCTGGCAACGATGCCACGATGGCGTTGGCCGAGGGCGTCGGCGGAACCGCAGCCCACTTTGTCCAAATGATGAATGACCAAGCCAAGGCGCTTGGCATGAAATCAACGTCTTACAAAAATCCGGAAGGGCTCACCGAGCCTGGCCACACCACGACCGCGCGCGACCTGAGTACATTGGCGATGCGTTTGATGTCGGACTTTCCAGAGTACGTCAGTTTTTACGCGATCAAAAAATACCGCTACCCCGGCACACCAGCGGCCAACGACACCAACCGCAACTTGCTGTTACAGCGCGACCCAACGGTTGATGGCCTGAAGACGGGCTATACCGATGCAGCAGGTTATTGCATGGTTGCGACCGCTAAGCGGGATTACGCTAACCTAGGACCGTCAGGTACGGCCCAAAGCGGGCGCAGACTTTTGTCTATCGTCTTGGGTACGGCAAGCGAGAACGCCCGTGCCAACGAATCCCAAAAACTCTTAAATTGGGGTTTTGTCGCCTATGAGCCGGTGAAACTGTTCGACGCAGACCAGTCCTTGCTCAGCCAAAAGGTGTGGAAAGGCAGCACTGGAATGATCAAAGTGGGTCGGCCCAACGCCATCATTGTCGCGGTGGCCCAGGGCAGTGCGGGCAAGCTGACGACGGAGATTGTCCGCAGGGAG
The DNA here is from genome assembly GCA_947475495.1 of Comamonadaceae bacterium. GTDB lineage: Bacteria > Pseudomonadota > Gammaproteobacteria > Burkholderiales > Burkholderiaceae_C > Allorhodoferax. The sequence continues at coordinate 4,569 of CANJNX010000098.1, forward strand.
CCCTTGCTTGCGCCTGTTGCAAAAGGCCAACAAGTGGCACTCTTGCGGGTGAAGTCTGCCGGAGTCCAGGTGGTCGAGGTGCCTTTGTTGGCGCTCGAAGAAGTTGCCCAAGCCGGCATTTTTGGACGGGCCTGGGACGCGGTTCGGCTTTGGATTCGCTAGAATTTTTTGCTTTCCCTCCCCCAATCTGCTATATTAGAAGGCTTTTCGGAAATTCCGAAGGGATTCACGTTTTCGAAGTTTTTTGAAATTTAGTTACCAAACGTTTAGGGACGTTTATATTTAGGAGGCTTAAGTGCCAACCATTAACCAGCTAGTGCGTCAGGGGCGCGAGGTCGAAACGATCAAATCAAAGAGCCCTGCGATGCAGAACTCTCCCCAGCGTCGTGGCGTGTGCACCCGTGTGTACACCACGACCCCCAAGAAGCCTAACTCCGCTTTGCGTAAAGTAGCCAAAGTGCGCTTGACCAACGGTTTTGAAGTGATTTCCTA
>CANJNX010000099.1 GCA_947475495.1 Comamonadaceae bacterium
GTATTCAAAGCGGGCCGCAAACCGCACCATCGCTTCGGATAAGCCTTCGGCAATCCAGCGCCCGCCCCCTGGCAAGGCGGCAACCACTGCTTGTTCCGAGCCATAAGAGTGAAGACCCGGAGGCAAGCTGAGAGACACTTGCATCTGCGCTGTGTCTGGTGACCCCACCAAAGCCAGCTTATGGGTTTCTGAGAGCGTTCCAGAGCGAAGCAACTTGCTTTCCACACAGGCGTCCAACACGTCTTCGGCCATGACACGGTAAGTGGTCCACTTTCCCCCTGTCACTGTCACCAAACCACTGCGGCTGATTTCAACCGTGTGCTCACGGCTGATTTTTTTGGTGGCTTGCGCTGTGTCATCTTGTTGTTTGACCAGCGGCCGCAAGCCCACCCAGATGCTTTTGATATCGCTTGGGGTCGGAGCTTTGCGCAAATAGCGCCCTGCTTCCCGAAGAATGAAATCCGTTTCTTCTTGGTAAGCCGTCGGCTCGAGCGCCAAATCTTTGGATGGCGTATCTGTCGTGCCCAATACGACTTTTCCCAGCCAAGGCACCGCAAACAACACGCGTCCATCCGATGTCTTGGGGACCATGAGCGCGGCATCCGAGCCCAGAAACTCACGGTCCACCACCATGTGCACCCCTTGGCTAGGAGCCACCATGGGTTTTACATCCGAGGGGTGGTCTGTGTCAGCGCGTGTGCCGTCGTTTTCTCGCAGGGCGTCGACCCACACCCCCGTCGCATTGACCACGCAGCGGCTGCGAATACGGTATGTTTTTTCGGTAAAGGTATCAACGCACTCCAAGCCCGCAATTTTTCCGTTCTCATACTGCAGCTGATCTGCGCGGCAATAGTTCAACAACAAAGCACCGCGCTGTGCTGCAGTTCTGGCAATCGCTATAGCCAAACGTGCGTCGTTGAACTGCCCATCCCAGTATTTCACCCCGCCCCGTAATCCCTTGGCTTGCGCCATGGGTAGCAATGTTTGGGTTGCGTCGCGGGATAAAAATTCTGTTTTTCCCAGGCCCGCTTTCCCCGCCAGTTGGTCATACAAGGTCAAGCCGATGCCATAAAAAGGCGTTTCCCACCAGCGGTAGGACGGCATGACGAAGGCCAAAGGCTGCGCAATATGGGGCGCGTTGTGCAGCAAGGTGCTGCGCTCATGCAGCGCTTCTCGTACCAGTGAAATATTGCCTTGGGCCAGGTAGCGAACGCCCCCATGCACCAATTTCGTAGAACGTGAAGACGTTCCTTTTGCGAAATCATGGGACTCCACCAAAACCACACTTAAACCGCGCGCGGCCGCATCCAAAGCAACACCCAAACCCGTCGCACCACCGCCTACAACGGCAATGTCATACGTGCAGTCCTGCGCCAAACGGGCGAGCAACTGGGCACGCTGGGTGAGAAGCAAAGCGGTGTCGCGGGACATAAGAATGTATAAAAATTGGCATGCAGAGTCCCCTGCCCCCATGGGCGAGAGATCCTACTTTGTCCATGAAAAGCCGTGCAGCAGAACACTGCACGGCCACCCTTCAGTTCGAGTTCATCACCCGAATGGATTAACGAACCTTGCCAGCTTTCCACGCATTGAGCAGCGTGTCATAGGCAATCGTTTCACCCTTTGGCTTTTCATTTGCCAATTTCTTCCATGGGGCGCCTTTGTCACTGAGGTACTTGTTCGGGTCACCTTTAGGATTGAGCTTAGGCGGGCAATTGGCCATGCCAGCGCGCTCAAGGCGGCCCATCACATCGTCCATCTCATTGGCCAGGTTATCCATGGCTTCTTGCGGCGTTTTTTCACCCGTCACAGCCACTGCCACGTTCTTCCACCAGAGCTGTGCAAGCTTGGGGTAGTCAGGCACGTTGGTTCCTGTGGGAGTCCAAGCCACACGCGCTGGGCTGCGGTAAAACTCCACCAAACCACCCAGCTTGGGCGCCATGTCGGTCATCGCCTTGGACTGGATATCTGATTCCCGGATGGGGGTCAGACCCACAATGGTTTTCTTCAGCGATGTAGTCTTCGCGGTCACAAACTGCGCGTACAGCCAAGCAGCAGCGACTTTATTGGCATCGTGGTCTTTAAAGAAAGTCCATGAGCCTACGTCCTGGTAGCCGTTTTGCATGCCTTGCTTCCAGTAGGGGCCGTTGGGGCCAGGGGCCATGCGCCACTTTGGTGTGCCATCGGCTTTCACGACGGGCAGACCGGGCTTGATCATGTCAGCAGTGAAGGCGGTGTACCAAAAGATCTGCTGGGCAATTTGGCCTTGTGCTGGCACGGGGCCGGCTTCACCAAATGTCATGCCGATGGCTTCTTTGGGCGAGTATTTCTTCATCCAGTCGATGTACTTTGTCAAAGCATAGACAGCGGCTGGTGAATTGGTCGCTCCTCCGCGGGCCACGGATGCACCCAGGGGCGTACAGCCGTCTGCAGAAGCGCGGATACCCCACTCGTCAACCGGCTTGCCATTGGGAATACCAATGTCTGCAGTGCCCGCCATGGAAAGCCATGCATCGGTAAAGCGCCAACCCAAGGAAGGATCTTTTTTGCCGTAATCCATGTGGCCATAAATCGGCTTGCCGTCAATGGTCTTGACGTCTTCCGTAAAGAAGGCAGCGATGTCTTCGTATGCGCTCCAGTTCAAAGGAACACCGAGTTCGTAGCCGTACTTGGCTTTGAACTTGGCTTTGAGCTCGGGCTTTTCAAACAGATCAGCGCGGAACCAATACAAATTGGCAAACTGCTGGTCAGGCAACTGGTACAACTTTTTATCGGGTCCGGTTGTGAAGCTGGTACCGATAAAGTCCTTCAAATCTAAGCCCGGGTTGGTCCACTCTTTACCTGCGCCAGACATATAGTCCGTCAAGTTCATGACCTTTCCATACCGGTAGTGGGTTCCGATCAAATCGGAGTCTGTGATCCAGCCGTCATAAATTGACTTGCCCGACTGCATCGAGGTTTGCAGTTTTTCGACCACATCGCCCTCGCCAATCAGGTCGTGCTTGACCTTGATCCCTGTGATTTCTTGAAAGGCCTTGGCCAATGTCTTGGACTCGTACTCGTGGGTGGTAATGGTTTCAGAAACCACTGAAATTTCTTTGACGCCTTTGGCTTGCAGTTTTTTCGCTGCGTCAATAAACCACTTCATCTCCGCAGCTTGCTTGTCTTTGGACAAGGTTGAGGGCTGGAACTCACTGTCGATCCACTTTTTGGCTGCTGCCTCATCCGCCCAAGCGCTGTTTGACAACGCGCAAGCGATTGCGACGGATACCGCTGAATACCGCAACTTCATGATATGTCTCCTCAATTGTTAAAAACCCCAACCAACAAGGCCTATTCGACTCTAGGGGAAATTGAGCCGATCCTTACCCAGCTTTCACTCATCCTTTGCTTAGGATGAGTGAAAGCAAAGCCATTGAAAATACAAAACTAAACCAAATCGAAGGGTCCTCGCCCAAATTGAACCATTGGGCAAAACGCCCGCTCAAGCCGACATAAGCCAAGTTCACATACGCCGCGCTGAGTAAACCAATGAATAAGCGATCGCCACGGGTGGTCTCCATTGGCAAAAAACCTTTGCGCAAAACGGTAGGTGACTTGATTTCCCACGCAGTCATTCCCGCCAACATCAGGCCAATGCAACAAAAGAAAACCGTCACCGGCGTCGTCCATGCCATCCACTCAAACATACGCACCCACTCCTTTAAACGCGGCCCATCGCAAAACCTTTTGCGATGTAATTGCGAACAAACCAAATCACTATCGCACCTGGAACAATCGTTAACACCCCCGCAGCGGCCAAGGTCGCCCAATCCATTCCAGCAGCTGAAACCGTTCGGGTCATGGTCGCAGCAATGGGTTTGGCGTTGACACTGGTCAGGGTTCGCGCCAACAGCAACTCAACCCAACTGAACATGAAACAGAAAAACGCCGCTACGCCTACGCCTGCTTTAATCAAAGGAATGAAAATTTGGATAAAGAAACGGGGGAAGGTGTATCCGTCAATATAGGCGGTTTCATCGATCTCGCGGGGAATACCACTCATAAAACCTTCCAAAATCCAGACGGCCAAGGGCACGTTAAACAGCAGATGGGCCAGCGCCACGGCAATGTGCGTATCCATCAAGCCCACCGAGGTGTAGAGCTGAAAGAAAGGCAGCAAAAACACGGCCGGTGGCGTCATGCGGTTGGTCAATAGCCAGAAAAATACATGTTTATCGCCCAAAAAACTGTAGCGCGAAAACGCATAGGCCGCTGGCAACGCAACACACAGAGAAATCACCGTGTTGATGCCCACGTAAATCAAACTGTTGATGTAACCTGAATACCACGCAGGATCGCTCAGAATGGTTTTGTAGTTATCCCACGTGAAGTGGTTGGGAAGCAAGCTAAACCCCGCCACGATTTCATTGTTGGTCTTGAACGACATGTTGATCATCCAGTAGATGGGCAACAACGCAAACACCACGTAGGCCAGCATGAATAGCGAGCGTTTTTGAAATTTTGGCTTATGCATGGCCCACCTCCTTGGTCTGGGTTCCCACACGCTGCATCCAGTTATACAAAATAAAACACATCAGCAAGATGATCAGAAAGTAAATCAAGGAAAACGCTGCCGCGGGGCCAAGGTCAAACTGACCCACCGCCTTTTGCGTTAAGAACTGCGACAAAAAGGTCGTCGAGTTTCCTGGGCCACCACCAGTCAGTACAAAGGGCTCGGTGTAAATCATGAAGCTGTCCATGAAGCGCAGCAACACTGCAATCATCAGCACGCCACGCATTTTTGGCAACTGCACATAGCGAAACACATCGAGTTTGCTTGCGCCATCTATGCTTGCGGCCTGGTAATAGGCATCGGGGATGGACCGCAAACCCGCATAGCCCAGCAAGGCAACCAGCGGCGTCCAGTGCCATATATCCATCAGCAACACCGTAAGCCAAGCGTGTAGCGCGTTACCGGTGTAGCTGTATTCAATCCCCATGCCTTGCAAAGCTGCGCCCATCAGCCCAATGTCGGTGCGCCCA
>CANJNX010000100.1 GCA_947475495.1 Comamonadaceae bacterium
CGCGGAACCCATGCGCTACCAGTCTGCGCAGTTTGACGTGATCGGTCGCATGGCACCCACGTTGAACAAGGCGTGCCACTTCAGCAATTTCGACTCGGCCCACGCGGGAACCCACCCCTCCATTGAAGCCATCTTATTTTCTACGCCCATCACACCGCTGACCATGGGCGACGTTGGACGCAAGCCCATTCCCTGGGCCTTGGCAAAGATTGCCCGTGACGCTGGCTACCAAACATTGTTTGTCTCCTCGGTACGATCCGGCTGGCGCGACCTCAACCGCGTACTCAAGGTCCAAGGCTTTGACGAGGTGGTGGATGCCAACACACTCAAAGAAATGTACCCTGAAGCCACCCTTGGAATTTGGGGTGTATGGGACAGCTATGTCTTTAAATACTTAAAAACCCGACTCGCTACGCAAGCCAAAGACCGACCGCTTTTTGTATTCGTCCTGACTTCGACCAACCATCCGCCCTACGACTTGCCAAGCGACTACCAGCGCGTACCCCGCGATATGGCCCTTTGGAAAGGTGAAACAAGTTCAGAGACTCTGGTTCCCAATTTAGATACTTACCACTACGCTACCGATTTACTGGGTGCTTTTGTTCAAGATGTTCAAAGTGGACCCATGGCTTCGCACACGGTAGTCGCTGCGACAGGCGATCACAATGTGCGCTCGTTTGGTGTCTACGCGCAGCCTGAGCGCAGGCACTTGATGCGCCAGGTTCCGTTTGTGATTTGGGGTCAAGGATTAAATTGCGGAAAGCAACAAGCTCTGCCAGCCAGCCACCGCGATATGTTTCCAACGCTGCTGCCATTGGTTGGCATTGAAGGACCCTACATTAACTCGGGACGCAACTTGCTTGCAACCCCAAACAACACGCCGATGGATGTGCCACGTAGTTTGTTTTTTACCGGTGAGGCACGCAATGCCCAGGGCATGTGGCAGCTCGGTAATCCTGCATCATTTGTTTGCAGTGGAGACCTTGCGCCCAAAAGCCAATGTGAATTCAACGCCAAAGACGACCAACAAGAACGGGCCCGCATAGGACTTTTGGATTGGACGGTACGCAGCGCCTTGCGAAAATAGGGCTTTGTAAGCCTCCTGCAGAATTAATTCTTTTATATTTTTTTCATCACCATGTCAGACCTCAACGATCTCTTTGCCCGCAACCGCAACTGGGCGGCTGAAATGGAACGCAGCCGGCCCGGTTTTTTTACCAGCCTGCTGAGCCAACAAAAACCGCGCTATATGTGGATCGGTTGTTCCGACAGCCGCGTTCCTGCCAATGAAATTATTGGTTTAGCGCCGGGTGAAATTTTTGTCCATCGCAATGTGGCCAACGTGGTGGTGCACTCAGATTTGAATGCCCTGTCTACAATTCAGTTTGCCGTGGAAAGACTGCAAGTCAAAGACGTCATGGTGGTAGGGCACTACGGCTGTTCCGGCGTTCAGGCCGCTTTGGAAGGTGCGCGTATTGGCTTGGCCGATAACTGGTTGCGCCATATTCAAGACGTGCGCGACCACCACCGCGCCATGATCGAAACGGCACCGGAGCATGCCCGTGCGAATATTCTTTGTGAGCTCAATGCCGTTGAACAAGTTCTCAATGTGGCCCAAAGCACGGTGTTGCAAGATGCGTGGTCGCGCGGCCAAGACGTGACGCTGCATGGTTGCGTCTATGGATTGCACGATGGTTTGCTGCAAAATTTGCATATGCGCATCACCGGCAATGACGGCATTGAATCGATTTACCGCGAAGCCGTTGCAGCCATTGGGCGCACGCCCCGGTAGGACTAGCGATGTTTCCCACCCGACTGGATTCGACGCTGGCCTACGAAATCGCCAAGGCCATGATGGATGGCTTTAACCGGCATTACCAACTTTTTCGAACCGAGTCAGCCCGCGCCAAGCACCGTTTTGAAGTAGCCGACTGGCATGGACAACAACGGGCACAGCGTGAGCGCATTGAGTTTTACGACTTGCGGGTCTTGGAGTGTTCAGGGCGCTTAGAGCGCGAGTTCAAAGCCGGCGAGCAAGCCATGGATGTGTGGCAGCAAGTGAAGTTGCATTACATCGGTTTGTTGGTGGACCACCACCAACCGGAGTTGGCAGAAACATTTTTCAACTCGGTCACCACCAAAATTTTGCATCGCTCGTATTTTCAAAACGACTTTATTTTTGTCCGACCCGCGGTCAGCACCGAGTACATCGAGAACAGCGAAATCCAATCCAAACCCACATACCGGTCGTACTACCCGAGTCGGGAAACGATGGCTGCAGTATTTGAAAATCTACTGCGTGATTTTGATTTGCAAAAGGAATTTGAAAATTTGCCACGCGACGCGGTCCGTGTGGCAGAAGCGATGTCTGAACGCTTGGGGGATGCGAAATTGCGCGCCAACTTTCAAATACAGGTCTTGTCCGGTCTGTTTTTTCGCAACAAAGGGTGTTACGTTGTTGGCAAGTTAATCAATGGTTTCAATGAGTTTCCTTTCGCATTGCCTGTTCTTCACCACAAATCAGAAAAGCTGGTGATTGATGCTGCGCTGTTTGGCGAAGACGACTTGCTGATGTTGTTTAGTTTTGCCCGCGCCTATTTCATGGTGGACATGGAAATCCCTTCAGCCTATGTCCAATTTCTGCGAAGCATGATGCCGCGCAAACCGCGCAATGAAATTTACAACGCGCTGGGTCTGGCCAAACAAGGCAAGACGCTTTTTTACCGCGACTTTCTTCACCACCTGCGCCATTCGACCGACAAATTTCGCATCGCGCCCGGTATCAAAGGCATGGTGATGCTGGTGTTTGATTTGCCGAGTTTTCCTTATGTTTTCAAAGTCATCAAAGACTTTTATCCGCCGCCCAAAGACACCAGCCGCGAGCAGATCAAAGGCAAGTATTTGCTGGTGAAGCAGCACGACCGGGTGGGTCGGATGGCTGATACTTTGGAATACAGCGAAGTCGGGTTTCCGCGCGATCGGTTTGACGACGCATTGATTGAAGAGATTGAAAAATTTGCACCAAGTCAGTTGGAAATTATTGACAAAGACGGTGACGGCAAAACCGAGGTGATTGTCAAACACGTCTATATCGAGCGGCGCATGATTCCTCTCAATATTTACCTACAGGAGGCTTTTGATGCAGGTGGCATGAAGCCGGATGCCAATTTAGCTGCCCAAGAGGCCAGCGCACAAATTGAGCGCGGGGTGATTGAGTACGGTAACGCCATCAAAGACCTGGTCGCTGCCAATATTTTCCCAGGCGACATGCTGTGGAAAAATTTTGGCATCACGCGCCACGGCAAAGTGGTGTTTTACGACTACGACGAGATTGAATACATCACCGATTGCAACTTCCGCAAAGTCCCCCTGCCGCGCAACGAAGAAGAAGAAATGTCCGGCGAGGTCTGGTACAGCGTTGGCCCCAAAGATGTTTTTCCAGAAACCTTTGCGCCCTTCTTGTTAGGCAACCCCGCCGTGCGTGGCGTTTTCATGAAGCACCACGCCGACTTGCTCGACGTCGCCTTTTGGCAGGGCCACAAAGACCGCATCGCCCAAGGCTATGTGCACGACGTTTTCCCTTACGACCGTGAAAAACGGTTTGCCCCCACTTAGTTTTTTCCTCTTTAGAAAGCCATTGCCATGAACGACCCGATTGTGATTGTTAGCGCTGTGCGCACCCCGATGGGAAGTTTTCAAAGCGACTTCGCCAGCCTAGCGGCCCACGATCTGGGGGGCGCAGCGATCCAAGCCGCAGTCGCGCGCGCCGGCATCCACCCCGAGCTCGTAACTGAAGTGCTGTTTGGCAATTGCCTGATGGCCGGCCAAGGCCAAGCGCCTGCGCGCCAAGCGGCCTTCAAGGGCGGCTTACCCAAGAGTGCGGGCGCCGTCACGCTGTCCAAGATGTGCGGCTCGGGCATGCGCGCGGCCATGTTCGCACACGACATGCTGGTGGCGGGCACGCACGACGTCTTGGTGGCAGGCGGCATGGAAAGCATGACCAATGCGCCCTACCTCATGCTCAAAGGCCGTGGCGGTTACCGTATGGGCCACGACAAAATTTACGACCACATGATGCTCGACGGCTTGGAAGATGCCTACGAAGCCGGACGCAGCATGGGCACCTTTGGCGAAGACTGCGCCGCCAAGTACAACTTCACCCGCGCCGAGCAAGACCACTTTGCGACCACCAGCGTAGAGCGCGCCAAGGCCGCCACCGCGTCGGGCGCATTTGCTGCCGAGATCACGCCCGTGACCGTGAAAGACCGCAGCGGCGAGCGCGTGGTATCCATAGACGAAGGCCCCGGCAAAGTCAAGCTCGACAAGATCACGTCGCTCAAACCCGCTTTCAAGAAAGACGGCACCATCACCGCCGCCAGCAGCTCGTCCATCAACGACGGCGCCGCCGCCATGGTTTTGATGCGCGAAAGCACCGCTGCCAAGCTGGGTTGCAAGCCCCTGGCCCGCATCGTCAGCCACGCCACCCACGCCCAAGAGCCCGAGTGGTTCGCCACCGCTCCTGTGGGAGCCACACAAAAAGCCTTATCCAAAGCAGGCTGGTCGGTGGCTGATGTCGATTTATGGGAAATCAACGAAGCCTTTGCGGTGGTACCGATGGCGCTCATGAAAGAGTTGAACGTGCCGCATGAGAAGGTCAATGTGAACGGCGGTGCGTGTGCGCTGGGTCATCCCATCGGTGCGTCCGGTGCCCGCATCATGGTCACGCTCATCCATGCGCTCAAGGCCCGTGGCTTGAAAAAAGGATTGGCTACGCTTTGCATCGGCGGTGGTGAAGGTACCGCTGTGGCACTTGAAGTGCTCTAGGCCCCGGCGATGTTACTCAACGCCGACCAAGAAATGATCCGCGACGCGGTTCGCGCATTCTCGCAAGAACAACTGTGGCCCCATGCGGCGCAATGGGACAAACAGCACCACTTCCCCAAAGAGGCCCACCGCGGCTTGGC
>CANJNX010000101.1 GCA_947475495.1 Comamonadaceae bacterium
GTATATGCGGGGGTGCATTAACCCAAAGTATCAGCAATACGCTGTGCGCACGTCTTCGCTTGGTATGGGTCTTTAGCCTCAACCATCACACGTACCAAAGGCTCAGTTCCACTGGCACGAATCAGCACACGACCAGCGTCGCCCAATTCTTTTTCAACGTCCTTGATGGCTTTTTGAAGCGCCTTGTTCGACTGCCAGTCGGCTCCGGGTTTGATTCTTACATTGATCAAGGTTTGCGGAAACAGTGCAACCGCGCTTAGCAACTGCGCCATGCTTTTACCTGAACGAACACAAGCTTGGAGCACTTGCAAGGCTGAGATGAGTCCATCACCGGTGGTGTGTTGATCTAAGGCCAACAAATGGCCAGAGCCTTCGCCGCCTAAGATCCATTTTTTTGACTCCATCAATTCAAGTACGTAGCGGTCTCCCACTTTGGCTCTCACCAATTCGACGCCCCTGGCCTTCAGCGCCAATTCAACCGCCATATTGGTCATCAAGGTTCCAACCACGCCGGGTAGCGCGTCGCCCCTGCTGAGTCGATCATCGGCCATCAAATACAGCAACTCATCGCCGTTGTACAAGCGGCCCTGGGCATCGACCATTTGCAAGCGGTCTGCATCGCCATCGAGCGCAATTCCATAATCCGCATGGTGATCTCGAACTGCCTGCACCAAAGCCTCTGGGTGGGTCGCCCCCACATCTTTGTTAATGTTCAAGCCATCGGGTGCACAACCCATGGCGATCACCTCGGCCCCTAGTTCGTGAAAAACCTTGGGGGCAATGTGGTACGCCGCGCCGTGGGCGGCATCGACAACAATTTTGAGGCCCTTGAGTGTTAAGTCATTGGCAAAGGTGCTTTTGCAAAACTCAATATAGCGACCAGCAGCATCGTCGAGTCGGCGTGTTTTTCCTAAATTCGCAGACTGCGACCATACGGGCGGCTCTTCAAGCGCCGCCTCCACCGCCAGCTCCCACGCATCGGACAGCTTGGTGCCTTTGGCGCTGAAAAATTTAATGCCGTTATCAGCAAATGGGTTGTGGCTCGCACTGATGACCACCCCCAATGAGGCCCGCTGCGCCCGGGTCAGGTAGGCCACGCCCGGCGTGGGCAAGGGCCCAAGCAACACCACATCCACACCGGCAGAGTTAAAGCCACTCTCTAACGCGCTCTCTAACATGTAACCTGAAATGCGTGTGTCTTTGCCAATCAACACGGTGGGCCGTGACTCCTCTTTTTTCAGAACACGCCCAACAGCATGGGCCAAGCGCAAAATGAAATCCGGCGTGATGGGTGACTGCCCTACTGTTCCACGAATACCATCGGTCCCAAAATACTGTCGCGTCATTGTCTTTTCTCCTGATTTTTGTTTTCTTTGGATTCAGCGTTCTGCATCGCTTCTAGAACTTTCAGTCCTTGGACCGTGGCTTTCACATCATGCACCCGAACGATATGCGCCCCCCTTTCAACCGCCAAAACGGCAGCGGCCACACTTGCGGCTAAGCGGTCATCTGCTGCGGCACCGGTCACAGCACCCAAGGATGATTTGCGTGACCAACCTGCAACCATTGGGTAGTCTAGAGCCAAGAGCATTTTTTGATGGGCTAAAAGCGCAAAGTTTTGCTCTACTGTTTTACCAAAACCAATGCCGGGATCGATACAGATGCGCTGGCGCGAAATTCCTTTGCGCTCCAAAGCTTGGAGACGCTCGGCTAAAAACCCAGTGACCTGCGCCACCACATCTCCTTGCATCGGCGTCGTTTGCATGGTTTGGGGGTTACGGTGCATATGCATCAAACACAGGCCACAGGAGCCGAAGTCTGAGACCACGTCCAATGCGCTTTTCAGACCTTGCAGGTCACTCCAGCGCAAAGCCCAAATGTCATTGATGATGTCAGCGCCTAAGTCGAGAACGGCTTGCATCACCGCGGGCTTGTAGGTGTCAACAGATACTGGAACACCCAAAGTAACGGCGTGGCGAACCACCGGAATGACACGGGCTAACTCCTCTTCTAGCGACAAGGCCAAGGCGCCAGGGCGCGACGACTCTCCGCCAATGTCCAAAATATCAGCGCCTTCACGCAGCAGTTGCTCACAATGCGTGAGCGCGGATTGGATTTCGAAGTGTTCGCCGCCATCGGAAAAAGAGTCGGGCGTGACGTTGACAACGCCCATCACTTTGGGACGGCTGAGATCTATCTCAAAACGACTGGTTTGCCAGACAAACATACCGATTAATCCGCGAAAAAAAGGAACAAGGGGGCAAAGTGCCCCCTTGAGTCATTCGTCAATCGAATCTTATGCCGCAGAAGGCGCCGTATCCGGGCTCGTTGTTGCAGTGGGCCCACTGCCACCGCCGGCATCTGCGGGAGGAATCCGAGGCGTCCAATCTTTGGGCTCGCGCGGATCACGGCCAGCCATGATGTCGTCGAGTTGGTCGCTGTCAATGGTCTCCCACTCCAGCAAGGCCTTGGCCATGGCGTGGATTTTTTCTTGGTTGTCTTCTATGAGCTTACGGGCTTGTGCGTACTGCTGGTCAATGATGCGGCGAACCTCCGAGTCCACCTTTTGCATCGTTTGTTCGCTCATATTGGTCGTCTTGGTCACGGATCGACCCAAAAAGACTTCACCCTCGTTTTCTGCATAAACCATAGGGCCCAGGGCATCGGTCATACCGTAACGGGTCACCATGTCACGGGCAATCGACGTTGCGCGTTCAAAATCATTGCTCGCACCCGTGGTCATTTGGTGCATAAAGACTTCTTCGGCAATTCGGCCACCAAACAGCATGCTAATTTGGTTCAACATGTATTCGCTATCGTAGGAGTAGCGGTCCTGGGCCGGCAGGCTCATCGTGACGCCCAAAGCCCGGCCCCGCGGGATGATGGTGACCTTGTGCACTGGATCGCACTTAGGCAACATTTTCCCGATCAAGGCGTGGCCAGACTCGTGGTAGGCCGTGTTCTTGCGTTCTGCTTCTGGCATGACCATGCTTTTGCGCTCTGGCCCCATCAGAATTTTGTCTTTGGCTTTTTCAAAGTCTTGCATCTCCACCAAACGCGCGTTGCGTCTGGCAGCCATCAAGGCAGCTTCGTTGCAAAGATTGGCCAAATCCGCGCCAGACATCCCGGGCGTGCCGCGGGCGATCACACCAGGATTGACGTCTTGGGCAACCGGCACTTTGCGCATGTGAACGTTCAAGATTTGTTCACGGCCACGGATATCAGGCAGTGTGACGTAGACCTGGCGGTCAAAACGGCCAGGACGCAGCAACGCGGAATCCAAGATATCGGGGCGGTTGGTCGCAGCAACCACAATCACGCCCACATTGGTTTCAAAGCCGTCCATCTCGACCAGCATTTGGTTCAGGGTTTGCTCACGCTCATCGTTACCACCGCCCAGCCCCGCGCCCCGTTGGCGACCGACTGCGTCGATCTCATCAATAAAAATAATGCAGGGTGCGTTTTTCTTGGCGTTGTCAAACATGTCGCGAACCCGCGAAGCGCCAACGCCCACGAACATCTCTACAAAATCAGAACCGGAAATACTGAAAAAAGGAACCTTGGCTTCTCCAGCGATAGATTTGGCCAACAAGGTTTTACCCGTACCAGGGGGGCCCACTAAAAGCAAACCGCGGGGGATGCGCCCGCCGAGTTTTTGAAATTTGGAAGGGTCTTTGAGAAAGTCCACCACTTCTTTGACTTCTTCTTTGGCCTCGTCGCAGCCTGCTACATCGGCAAAGGTGACGGTGTTGGTGGCTTCGTCAAGCAAGCGCGCTTTGCTTTTTCCAAAACTGAATGCACCGCCTTTGCCACCGCCTTGCATTTGGCGCATGAAGTAAACCCAAACGCCAATGAGCAAGAGCATGGGACCCCAGCTAACCAACAAAGTCATCAGCAAAGAGCCTTCTTCGCGGGGCTTCACATCGAACTTGACGCCGTTGGCAATCAAATCGCCCACCAAGCCGCGGTCTAAGTAAGTGGCTGTGGTTTTGACTTTACGGTCATCCGTTGTGACCGCCAAAATTTCGGTGCCGCCTTGGCCTTCTTGGATGACGGCGGTTTTGATATTTTTATTGCGCACTTCTTCCAAGAAATCGGAATAGCCAAGCAAACTCGCGTTCGCGCCGCTGTGCGTATCAAATTGTTTGAAGACGGTAAACAGCACCAAGCCGATGACCAACCAAACTGCAATTTTCGAAAACCACTGATTATTCAAGCGAAGCTCCCATTAGGACGCAATAAGACAACCCTTGCTACGTGGGTGCCATTTTAGGCGTTTCAAGGTGTGATTAACCCAATTTGTAAGGTTTCAGCCACAAAATAGCAAGGGCTTATTTCAGACCCAATCCCACCAAAAACGTCTCGGACGACCGGTCCCGTGAGGCTTTGGGCTTATAGGGTTTAACCGTATGGAAGGCATCTTTGAAACGCTGAACCACTGCGTTATAGCTGCCGCCATGGAACACTTTAGCCACCAGTGCCCCCTGGGGCTTCATGTGGTTTTGGGAAAACTCGATCGCCAATTCAACCAAATGTTCTATTCGAGCGGCATCGGCAGAGGAAATACCCGATAAATTAGGCGCCATATCGGACACCACAATGTCAGCTTGGCGGCCTTGCATAGCGCGCTCTAACTGGCTCAGTACGTCAGACTCACGAAAATCGCCTTGGATAAATTGCACCCCCTCAATGGGTTCCATTGGGAGCAGGTCTAACGCAATAATGGTTCCATCGAGATCGCCCGCTGCCGCCCCTTGGGGTGACATGCGCCGGCGTACATATTGGCTCCATGCCCCGGGGGTGGATCCCAGATCAACCACCAACTGGCCGGGCTTAATCAAACCCAATGCTTCGTCAATTTCTTTGAGCTTGTAAGCCGCACGCGCTCGGTATCCTTCCCTCGAAGCGAGTTTGACGTAGGGGTCATTGA